>JBILOD010000146.1:0-8377 GCA_044374645.1 Pseudobdellovibrionaceae bacterium
TTAAGATCAAAATTACAAAAGCCCTTTAAAATAAGTTTTATTGACTACAAAAAGAACAAAGCCAGCCGCCGCTTTTTAAAAAGTGAGCTTTTTCACCGACCTGCTAGAAAAAAGAATTAGACTGGAAACAAAAAATCTATAACGCAATCCAAACGCTGTCGAGCTTAGGCAGAGCCCTAAACTGAACGGGGCGGCCATAATAATTCCGCTTAGAAATACTTTCCATTTTGGAAACTGATAGCTTTCCACGTACTGATAGTAACCCGCAATGATCAGAACTCCAAAAGCTAGGAGTCTAGCGCGATTCTTGCTACTTAAATTCAACTTCATTTTAGATCCTATTATACACTAACCTTCATTAAATGGCAAAATCGCCATCTAGCATTTTAAAAAAGCCTAAACAAAATCACTCAACCCCATCAAATACTCTGGTGAAACTTTAAATTTATCGGAAACAAGCCTGAGAGTAGACAGTTGCGGTTTATTCTCACCAGCTTTAAATTTTCGGGCTGCTCACCAGAAACACTTAAAAACAAGGGGCTCTCACGTCCCCCGCAACAGGCACACACTTCAAATACTGGACATCAACTTTTCTAAGCGAAACAGTGCCATTTCTAGAGATGCTTTAGCCCAATTGAGCGGCGTGATTGGTGAAGGCAAATAAAATATTGTTTCATCAATCAAAACAGTATTAATACTCTCTGGCACCAACCAATCATTCACGGGCAATCCGTCGGCAGTGACTAAAGATCGGCCACTTATTTGGCCCGTAATTTGACCAAGAGCTCGCTTCAGATGCAACTGTGGGAAAATTAAATCCCGTTCGACTTGCCCCTTATCATTTCGCCTGATGGCCAGCTTGTACAGCTCCATTCGAGACATTGCGAGCTGACTGTCAAAAAACCATTGAGCCTCAGTGTGCGGATGCAACGCTGCTAAACGCAACTTGAAGGCTTCTTGATCAGAAGTATCACCGGTTGTCCCAATGGTGCTATCCTGAAATTTCGTTCCAGGTTCATGTATCCAAAAGTACCAGACTGATAAGAGTCATTTACATAGAGGAGAACTCCCGCTGGGTCAAAGACTGCGAACTATTTCTGAAAATTGGGTTTTGATTATTTAAATTCTGAAGTTGCGTCATGGCATGCTTTTTTTCAGCGGCGGAGGGATTTTGAGAATCAACTTTAACACCTTTTCCAACACATCCCAAAATTAGACTAAGGCAAATTACCCGACCCACTTATGCAAAAACACTGAGCTTCATGATTTGCCTCCAGCAATCTAGGCCTATCAGCTAACCAGGAGCCCAGAAAAAGTCTACCACTTCTTAAACTCTGTGCGCATTCGGCTCAAGTGAATTTCGAGGTCAGTCAAGGTATCCCGCTTCGGAAAATTAATCCAACCCACAGGACTTTCGCCCCTCAATGTATTTGGCGCGAAGCTTTTCAAGCTTGGCGGGAAGATCATCAGACGCAAATGCTTTCGCCCTCTCGAAATTTGAGGAAAAAGTTTTGACCATTAGAAAATCAAACTCTCCGAGCGGAGAATCAAGCGGCATTTCTCCTTTGCTCTTTTCCGCGACCGACAGCAGTGTTTTCGAATGTGCGGCAAACTGACTGACTTCAGCCATTTCCTTTTCAATCAAATTTCGAACAACCTCTAATTGGCAATCTCCACCGAGCGTCGCGAAGGGCTTCTGTAAAACCTCACCACACTGACAGCTGGGTGTAGGAGGAAAACGCTGTTTTTGGATTTCAATAATTTTATCAAAACAGGCCTTCGAAAGATTTTTTGCTGTCAATCCAAGCCCAGTCAAACTAACCGTCGCAACTCCGGTCTTAGCAGTTCCAATGGCAGTATCTCGGATTGCCCTTACTTTGGCATTTCGCTGAGAGGAACGAACGACTTTGGCTGCCACAAGTGAACCCGGCAATGCCACTTCATCCTTGATCGGCTCAAAAATCCAAAAGAACGGCCTCGACAGCATGCGAAGCCAATAGCCTCCAATAACAACTCCTAGAACAGGAATGGCCCTATCTTCGATATCTTTATTCAAATCTTCACGCCCTTTGGCATATTGCAGGTTCAAGTGACAGTAGTATTTTTCCATAGCTCTAAGTTCGGCCTCACTGAGTGATGGATTGCTGGCGCTAAAACCAAAATCCACTAACTCACTTTTCATTGGAAAAATGGGACGATAAAAACATCCCGAGGCATCTACCACCCCCTTTTCACAACTTCTCGCCAAGCGATTCTGCTGGTTCTCGATTTGATGCCGACGCTGTTGCATGGAGAACTGCATAGCCGCTCCGACCTTTTTCACCACTTCACAGGAATCAACACTCTCCACCTGAGGGATGAGATGCAATACCGTGTTGAAAATAGGGTCTTTGTCTTCATTGTACATGGCCGTTACGTACTTTTCCCAAACCATCATTTTGAAAATCATTTTGGTCGACTCAAAACAGTCCCCCTTGGATTGATTGAATCGCGCAACTGGCATTCGTTCCTTTAAGATTTTGTGTATTTTACAGGAATCAACGAAGGTCTCTTTAATGACTTCATCGGGAACATTTTGATCAATGTTTTTGAGGTGCTCTTCTTCGTCCGGAGAAAGCTTCTCGTTGTGTAACCATTTAAGCATTAAACCATAATATGGCAGATCATAATCCATGAACAAATCACCGTACTTTAGGGCATTTGAAGCCTTCATCAGACAGTCGGTCTTTTGTAGTTCACAGCCAAGTGCCTCCTTATACTGTTTTGCTTGATCATGAAAGTACAGATCATCTAAAAACGCCAGAGATGCCTCTGAATTGGTAGCGCATAAACCATTTTTATCTAGAATCCGAGCTACAGTATTCCGTTCAGATTGGGTCATCGATTCACATCGATAGCCCTTCCAGCCAGCGTATATTTTGGCCATTTTCGCCTGACTCTCACTTAGAAAGTGCACGGCCGGATGTAAGTCAATTTCAGCAAGAGTCGAAAGGCTAATGACCAATAAAACGGAACTAACTAGAAGATTTCGCGTCATAAACCAAGTTTCAAATAATCTCACTATCGTTTCAAGTCTAGGACCTCGCCTTTCCAAAAAATTGCGACCCATAGGAGCCCTTCCTCCACTTGCTCAAAAACTTTTATTAATCTTGGAATCGATAGGCTAGACCGGTCAGGGCAATGCCCACACCCGTGGTCCACATGGCCGATGGCGTAAACATAGAATAGGACATCAACAAAATTCCCGAAACGACCCAGGAAATATTTGACTGACGTTTTCCTGCACGAAATACAAGCCAGCCGATCAGGGAAAAGACGAATCCAGAAAGTAAATTGTAAGGTGAAAAATCCACTATCTCGCCCCCCCCATCGCCATGAAGACAACTCTGTCTTGCGAACCTAATATTCTCTTCAGATTTCCTAAATACTTTTCATTGGATTATGGCGTATATAGATAGAAATATCCATAGTATCTATTTAGGTTTATGACTCACACGGAGGTAGTTATGCATAAAGCCGAACACACTAAAGTCATTTCTGTTCTCAATGAACTCCTAGAGATGGAAATCTCTGGGGTCGTGCGATATTTGCACTTTGCTCTCTTAATAATGGGACCAAATCGAATTCCCTTCGTCAAATGGTTCCATGATCAAGCAAACGAAGGCTATCAGCACGCTTCAAGTTTAGGAGAAAAAATCACCGCCTTAGGGGGCTATCCTTCTCTTAAGGTTTCCCCCGTGCCAGACTCAAAAAGTCACAAGGTTCTGGATTTACTGAAGGAAGGTCTTGAGTTTGAAAAGGCCTCCCTGGCAAAGTATATAGACCTGTTAGAATACACCGGCAAAGATATAGCTCTCAACGAAATGGCCCGCAATTTCGTACGCATTGAAACAGAACATATCGAGCATGTGGAAAAAATGATCCAAGCAAACTAAACGTCAGAGCTGCTCGCTCAAATCAGTCATTAACAATTTGAACGATTCTGCCACAGGCCCCAAAGTCATATCCAAGAATTTTTGTTTACGGGGGCCTTTTGGTTCTGACATTCCATGACCCACGTTTGGTACAATCGACACTCGGCAATTCTGTTTTCCCATCTGCGCACAGATCTCACCCATTTTGAGTGCTTCTTCCGGTCGAGTTTGCACGTCGAGGGCTCCCGTAAAAACAAACAAATTTTGTACCAATGCGGCCGCCTCTCCATAAATTGGAGTTCGATTCACCTCTCCCTCCCAAATCTTCCCACTGATCAAACGATCATAAAGTTTCTTTCGCTCTGGATCCGCCCGTATTGCCGCACTAATATCCCCCAATGAAATATTGTCCTGCCCATCCTGCCAAGGCCATTGAAACTCAGGCCAAACCTGAGCTTCAATTCTCGAAACAAAACCGTCTTGATTGGAATCCACATCCGGGATGATCCAGGAATCTAATTCACGTTGATAGACTTGCCAATCAATGGTTGTCGCTAAATTCTCACCAGAAAATCCAAGCAAAATCAAATTTTTCACCAAAGTTGGATAGCGATGGGCCAAATCCACTGCCACTTGAGTCCCCTCCGAATGACCGAGCAGCGAAATACGCGCAGAATCTACACACGGCAAAGTTTTTGCTAACTCAATGGCATCGATCACATTCTCGATCAACTGACCCCATGTTAAATTCATATAAAGGTTTCGATCATAGTAATAGGTTTTTGGATTCCATCCAGAGAAAAACTCCACCCCCGGTTTACCAAGCGCAAGCGTTGCCACCTTACCGGAACGCTGTAATCCCTCCGCAAACTCAGCAAACAGAGAATGTTCCTTTCCGTCTGCAGTGATAGCAGCAGGCATCATCTCCTCGGGGCCATTGGCGCCGGAACCAGGAATCATGATCACCAAAGGAGCTTCGCAACCCGAGGTGGCTGGCCGAAAAATCGCGCGAGACTGAAATCTCCCAAACTGGATACGCTCTTCTGTGGCGGCCCAAGAACTCACTGTTGATACAAGCCCCAACATCAATCCAACAACCCAATAAACCACTTGCCTCATAACTGCTCCTTCTATTTTTTTACAAACAATCGAAACTCTTCAATACTCTTGTAACCATGCAAAGCCATAAAAAGTCGTTCTAGTCCTAAGGCAATTCCGCACGATGGCGGCATCCCTCCCTCTAAGTACTGAAAAAACTCTTCATCCAAACCAATAGGCATTCGCCCATGATGCGCTTTTTTATCTAAATCTTCCTGCGAACGAACTCGTTGAACTTTTGGATCATTTAGCTCATTAAAGGCATTCGCGATCTCCAATCCACGAATATAAAACTCAAAGCGATCGCCCCAACCCTCTGAGGTCAAGCGCGCCAAAGCCGCCTGACTTGGAGGATAACTATGCAAAAATAAGCAATCGTAGTTTTTAAGCTCTGGTTCAATTTTTTCTAAGAACAAAAAGAAAAAGACTTCATCAAAATCAACCGCTCGACTGACATCAATTCTATGGCGTCCTGCCACCTCTATCAATTCTTCTTTGGATGTTTGTGGTGTTAATCGAAATTGCAAATGACGTTCAAAAAGATCCGCAACACTTAAGACATGCCACTGACATTTTTGCATCGCTGGCGACAAACGTAAAACTAACTCACTCACATCAGATTGGATTTCAGACATCGTTGAAAAGGCACGGTACCACTCAACCATATAGAATTCAGGCTGGTGATGCGGCGAAAGCTCGCTGTTTCGAAAGCACGGTTTGATCTCAAAAATACGTTCCCATCCCATCGCCAGGCACTTTTTTAAATGAAGTTCCGGGCTTGTTGGCAAAAACAGAGTTTCCGATTTTGACCCATAAATAAATTCTGTTTTAAATGGATCAAGAAAGGGCTCGGTACCTGGGCACGGAACCAATGTGGGAGTACGCAGCTCATCAAACCCCTCGACAACGAAAAACTCTCGCACTTCCTTTAAAAAACTCTCCCACTGGCGTACCGCTGGATTCACTCCTGACTGATGCCCCTGATCTCGCCGATTGGGGCTGAGCAAGACCACCCGCTCAACCTCCAAACAATCGCCATTTAACAAGCCAAAACATTCCACCCAGTCACCAGAAATCAACACCTCACTCGGGGCCCCAATCCTCTGCCCGAGGGCGCTATCAAACGTCGCCGGATTCAGGTGCAGACTCAGCCACCGCAAGCCATTTCGCTCAAGCAGGACCTCATCTCCCCGAAAGACCACCATTCCCGCAAACCCACCACCATGAACTTGAGGAAAACGGTCGTTCCAGGCTGCCAAAAAAGCCTTACGCTTGACGATATCTATTTGGGGATTTTGTAGGTTCATGGGGGGGGTCCTTCGTCGAAAGTTCCTGGAAGCTAATGCTTCCTTTCCTCAAAAGCAAGCCAGGGGCCTAGACGTTTTGAAATCCCTACTCACTAAGAAATTCCACCCCCAAGGTTTTGACTCCCCTCATTCTGTGAGCTACTTTTTTTTAAATGAGCTATTCGCAGTGGGCCACGGAAAAACTTTATCTCGACAACGATGATTACTATCGAGACCTAATCCAGGAAGTGGACTCAGCCCACCATTCGATCGATATGGAGGTCTTCACTTTTGAAGATGGCGTATTGGCCCGTCGCTTACTTGAGACCTTTAAACAGGCCATAGCCCGTGGAGTCTCTGTTCGCCTCATTACAGATGGCTGGGGTTCACCCTTGTTCTGGGAAACTATAGGTCCCCAGCTCGAAGCGGCGGGGGTGAAAATTCGCCTACATCGCTCGCTACCTTGGCGAAGGATTAATCGCCACAGTCATGGCGAGCCCCGCTCCCGGATTGGTAAATTTTGGTTTCGCCTTCGCCGTATCAATCGCGGGTTTCATCGCAAAGTGACTCTGATTGATCGAAGGATTGCTTGGGTCAGCAGCCTGAATGTCACTGATGTGCATCTCAAGGAAGTTTATGGTAAAAATGCATGGGCCGATGTTGGTGCCCGCTTCACCGGCCAAGCCGTTGGAATCCTTGGCCACGCTTTCGATCGTGCCTTCTATCGGCGTCGATGGTTGCTTTTCGCTCCCCCTCCCCCCTCCTCGCTGATTTTACTCAACGACTCCTTCTTTCGCCGCCGCCGTACCATGTTTGTACAAAAACGCCGTCTTAAACGGGCACAAAGGCGTATTTGGATTCAGACTCCTTATTTTGTACCAGAGCGATCCCTATTGAGAGCTCTTTATCACGCGGCCAAACGTAAAATTGACATTAAGGTGCTAATTCCCGAAAAGAACGATCAGCCCATCGTGAAGATTCTCACCTTTGCCCTATTGGGCCAATTGATTCGGAAGGGTATTCGCATTTTTGAATTTCAACCCCGATTCGCCCACAAGAAAGTACTGATGGTGGACCATATCCACACCATCGGCTCCACCAACTTCAACCATCGCAGCTTTCTCCATGATTTGGAGGTGGAAGTGCATCTATCCTTGCCTGAGAACAGAGCGCTTCTTGAAAAGAGTTTTCAGGATGACCTCACCGAGAGTATTGAAATCACTCGTGAGTGGATTCGCTCAAAACCTTGGTGGTACAGAGTTCTTGGGCGAGTTCTCTTTTTCATGCGTTATTGGTGCTAATTTAGAAACACATTCGCAAGAATCGTGACACTCCTGAGAAATCGAAACCATTATAGGCGCGACATTTTGGCCGGGAAAACAAGTTTTCTTTAAATTTCGAAGAATGTGCTTCCGCCCTAGTTGCTAGTATCATAACATTGTGTTAGTACCGGACCGAGAGATAGGAGTGTGACATGCAAACAACTATTAATAACTTTCTCGCCGACCTTACTAAGAATCCTCGTTGGAATCACCTAAAGTTAGAAGTGCGCAAGAAATTGAATGCTGAACTTGCAAAACTAAAGGCCTCTATTGGGCAAGACACTTGGCATACCGCCGAGAAAAACTACAACCAAATCATCAAAAAACTTTCTTTGGCCCAGAAACAAGTTGACCAGGAAGTCCAAAAAACTTTGAAGACGATAAAGAAATCAGCGGCTGAAATTGAAAAAACGATCGGCCAATATAAAGCAATTGCACTTAAAGAAAAAGCACAAGTGCGCAAATCAGCTCCAGTAAAAAAAGCAACTCGTACCGCTAAAAAAGCTAAAAAGACTCCTGCTACTCGGAAAAAAGTGGCCAAAGCGTAAGCAGCGTAGTGCTGCTTAGCAAAATGATCCACTTAAGAAGTTAGTCGAACTCCCCGACCCTCTGGATCGGGGTTCTTTTTTTTGAATACTTTGCTATAAAAATATCGACGTGATACATAGTTCCCATCCAAAAAAAGGGAGAGGCTATGTCATCTACTGAGCTCAAAAAAGCTAAAGACTTTATTCGTCGTCACATTGGACCACGAAAC
>JBILOD010000229.1:0-6374 GCA_044374645.1 Pseudobdellovibrionaceae bacterium
TGACAGCCAATTTGAAAGCTCCAATTTTGATTAACGTAAAATTGAAACTCGCACGCCAGTGTGTCCTTCAAGACAATAATTTGCAAATTCGCGAGCCCATCTTTGCGAGATTGCAGCAGCGAGTTGTTCAAAATCCTTCGATTTCAATCAAGAGCCAATCTCATGTGTCTGAAATCGGCGTAGTTGTTAAACCAATTTCTTCTACTGAAGTCGGATTATAATTTAAGAGCTGCAGTGCAGTCCTTTATATCTTTTGACCCCCTTCTCAGCCTCAGCTAATAGCTTGAGCCAACTGAGGAGGGGATTGTGTTTCAGCGTCTTACTTTTCGTGGCGTTTATGCCAGTCTAGTCACTTTATTTATCTCTACCCTAATTATCACTTCGATAGGAGTGGCCCAGGAGTTTGTCCCTGGAGAGTTTGTTGTTTTACTTAAAAGCCACACGTCAACCAGTGCCTTCCTTAATCGTTATACCGTTGAGAGTTATTCAGCGGCCGGTTTGCCAATCCGATTAGTGCGAATTCCGGAGATACAGGCGTCAAACTATTCGGCGATCGTAAATCGCCTTTATTTAAATCCAGAGGTGGAGTTAGTCGAACCAAATTATGTTTATGAGCTTTTTGATCGTACTATGGGTGCTGAACCACCAGTCAAAGGGTTCTCAATCACTGAGCCACCCCTTCCTGAGAAGAGTGCTGAAATTGGAGCTAATGATCCGGATCTGCGCAAGTCATGGGGGTTAGAGAATGTGGGGCAACCCGACGGATGGGGGCGTGCTGGGCGAGCTGGGGTCGATAATGGAGTTGTGCGTGCGTGGTCACTGCAGCAGGGTTCCAAAGATGTCGTGGTGGCCGTTATTGATTCCGGGTTGAACTATAATCATCCTGATATCCAAGACAATGTGTGGACGAACGCCCTAGAGGCGGCCGGGCAGCCTGGGGTTGACGACGATAAAAATGGTTTTGTTGATGATATTCATGGGTATGATTTTGTGAATGCGGATGGTGATCCTCTCGACGATCACGGTCATGGGACTCATGTGGCGAGTATCATTGGCGCCAAGGGTAATAATCAAATGGGAATGGCGGGTATCAATTGGAATGTATCACTGATGCCTCTCAAGTTTGCGACTAAAGAAGGTAGAGGGTCTCTGGAGTTAGGGATTCGAGCCATACAGTACGCAACGCAAATGAAAGCACGAGTTATTAATAATTCGTGGGGTGGACGCAACTATTCAGAGATTCTATCACGCGTGGTAGAGGAAGCTAATAAACAAAATATATTGTTTGTGGCGGCAGCAGGGAACAGTGGCTGGGATAATCTTGATACGCCTATCTTTCCGGCCTCACTTAAAAACGATAACGTGCTAAGTGTCGCAGCCTTTGATCAGCAGGGACAGCTATGGAACGGATCCTGTTATGGCGAGACCACCGTCCATTTAGGGGCTCCTGGATTTGATGTGTGGGGATTGTGGAACGATAAGTACCGCACGGCCACAGGAACTTCAATGGCCTCCCCTCATGTGGCGGGAGTGGCGGCATTGGTACTGGCTCAAGAGCCGCACCTGACGGTGGCGGAGCTCAAGGAGCGGTTGCTACGAACGGCGAAGTCGGTTCCCCATCTTCGCGGAAAAACCATCACCGGAGCCACGGTTGACGCATACTATGCACTGACCAATCAACAGGCGCCACTCAATACGGATGATCCTGAGTTTTGGCTGAGTAAGCAAGAATTGAAAGTTTCTTCGGAACATCCTTACCCCGACAAAGTTCGACAAGAATGGGAGTTCAAATTTGAAGGAGCCAAGGAAGTGTCACTATTCTTTGAAAATTTTGATTTTGAGCATCGCAAGGATTTTGTTGAACTCTATGATAAAAAGGGGGGCCGGATTTATGTCCTCACCGGCAAGACCGGGAAAGGTTGGACCCCCATTGTGCGTGGTGATCTGGTCAAAGTAGTGCTGATATCTGATGATTTCAGAAATAACTACGGTTTTGATATCACCCGCGCTGCGTTTCGGTAGATTCTGCTGAACTCAGTTGGTTCGAACGGGGATAGGTACAGGTTCTGGCTCTACGCCACCCCATACGCCTTCAAAAAGAGGGCGTACTTCTTCTTTAGGTTTAGTGGGTTTTTTCTTTTTCTTACGCCCACCACCACTAATGTTATCGTCAACTAAATCATATCGATAATAGGCGTTCATGATAGGTTCGTTCGTATCGGGATCATATTGGAAGATCCAGTCCGCAGAAACACGAAAAGTAAGGTTTCCAAGCTTTGGGTTTTCTGCCCGCATTTCGTTAAAGAATTCTGAGAATTCCTTGGGATCCAGAAGGGCCTCAATACCAGCTTCAACTTCCATTTTTCTTTCATCTGAGACCGCCTCATTTTGGCGTCTTTTGAGTTCAATCAGAACTTGGGCCCAAGCTCCTGGAATATAGAAGGTATCAGAATAGAATAACAGTTGGGACTTTGGCGTTGCTTGGTTTACGGTCGGGAGTAAAGACCTTTCGATCTCATTTGCGAATGTAAACAGTGAATGTTTAGGCGTCTTCGTTCGATTCAATGACATTTTGACCATGTTCCCTGCGATACCAGAGGCCATACTCAAACTAAGTAAAGGAATTAATGCCCCCTTCCAATCTTCAATGGAGACTCCCAGAGCTTGAAGCTCTGGATGAAGATGCAAGGCTAGTCCGCTTACGAAAGGCGTCAAATAAAAAATGTGACTGGCCTTAGCCAAGAGTCGACGAATCCTGTTGCCCTGTGGGCGCACAGACTGGTTGATGTCGGCGTTGGTCTGTAAAACAGTGTTTACATAGCTTGAAATCGCTTCGACCCCGCGAAGGGAGTACCCTATCATCTGAACATCAGAATTCTCAGTAGCGTCGAACTCTAGATCATTGAGCCGTTCTCGGGCCAATTGTGCTTCAGCTGATTGTGCATTTGTTGGGGTCAAAGCGAAGGAGACTGGTTCGGGATTGCGCTCATTCGAATGAGTTCCAATTTGAAATTTGGCATTGCGAAGCCAGTAAAGGGGAAAGTTTGAGCTGCCTGGTTTACTAGGGGCTCCTGGCTCTTTCATAATTGCAAGGCTGCATTCGTAGGACTTCCAATCATAGGCTGCGTGTGAAGTCAGACTCACCAAGAAAACGAGTATTGCACTCAACCATTGATTCATTTGAAACCTCCGATGGAGAAACATCTGCAAGGCTTGTACCCACTTATTTAAATTAGAAATGTTTATATGAAGCCCTAAATATTTATTTCGCTTTTTGCACAAACGTCAGATGGAAGCATTCAAAGACAATACGGAAATGGTGAAGACCTTGTTGACTGAATTAAAATAGGGGCGTGTTTCTAATAAAAATTAATTCCTACTTGTGCGGCATAGTTTTTGAACAGTTCAAATTATGATCAAAGTTTGGAGTGTTTAATGAAACGATTCATAAAGCTTTTTTTGGCATTTTCTCTGATTAACTCATCGATGGTGCATGGTGGTACTTATGATAATACGCCAAGTGGTTCCACTCAGGGACAAACCCAGGCTCAGGATGACGGATTTGCGCCCACCTCACTAGAAGTTCAACAGGTCCTTGCGAATCCAAAAACTCCACCTGATCGCTTTCATCTAGTAAGTCAGGATCTCATCTATAATGGCATGGTCTATTCGCTATTTACTTTAGGTGAGTCTCCTATTGATCAACAGACCCTAGATACCGAATATTTTATTGATGGGGATGATTTTGTTGTTTTAGGGAAATCCCATGGTAGCGAAGTCGCTCGTCATATTTTTCGGAATATCAAAATCCACTCTTATGTATTTGATAATGAATACCTTTTGGCGGCCACGACAGATGGTGAAATTCAGGCCATTGATATGTCTGTACTTAAGAAACAAGCATTTAAAGGACCAGTTCCAGTTCTGAAAAATCTCATCAAGAGCTCACAGTTTATTGAACCAATGGCGATGACCTTTTGGACTCGTGGAGCCTCTCCGCAATTGGCAAAAAACCTTGAAGACTCTGTTGAAACCATCTTTCCCCACGATCGCAGTGGAAAGCTCGTACTCACTGCTGGCGATCTCATCTTACACCGTGGTCCAGAGAACCGATCGAAAACCTTTTCGGCCCTATCAAGAAGTGTGTTGTTAAAAAATATTGAGCAGTTGGCAGAGAGATTAGCCATTGAGACGTTTGTCACTTCACCCGACGCATTTCAGGATTTTCCAACCGAACTGATTGGGAAGCTCGCGGAGCAAGAGAATCAAACTATTGAAATTGATCAAGTGTCGCAATTGGCTCTACGCTCAATACCTTCAGACGTTGTCACTAAAATGTTAAGCCAAATTTCAGGGATACAAAAAGACTTCCCGAAAAATGATCAATCTAATATTGATGAATGGAAGGCGTCTTACTCGCTGATGACAAAAACGGCGCATCAAAGATCTATTGTCATTCCTGCAAATGGAGATCTGAGTGACGAGTGGCAGGACCTCTTTTCATTGGCAATGAAAAAATCCACTGAACAAATGGAGAAACCTGGTTTTTTTAAACGACATGCGTTGGTGCTGGCGACACTTTCGGGGGTCGTTGGTGGTTTGGCAATGACTTATGTTGGAGATCATCAAAGCATCCTATCTCTGATCGATGGGCTTTATGAAAAGCATATTCCGCCCATTCTTAAGGTGGCTGAATACCGGTTTCCACTCTTGGCGAGCGTGACTTCGCTACTCTCAATTATTGGCCTTGTACAGTTGGCTGCGTGGACCCATCCACATATTGTTGAAAGTCTTGCAACATCGGTAAAGGCGTTTTCGTCCAAAATGGCTTCAGACCTTAGAAATATGGCTTCGACATGGAGAAAAATGAATGCTTGGCAACGTCTTGTTACAGCGGGCGCACGAGTTTATAGTATCATTGGTGTTACATTTTGGAATCACCTTGGAAGCTTGCTCCGCCAACCCCAACTTTTTCGAACATTAAAAATGGGGTTAAATCCGTTTGCGCTGGTCAAGAAAAACAGCGATCTTGGTGAATCGTTAGATCTTCAAAAAAATATGCGTTTAGGGGTAAACAGTCCCTTATTGTCATCGAGTAAACTCAAAGAGCTTCAGTTTGAACAGCAACAGGCTCTACAGTATTTAACACAAGATAAACTCAGAGCGAGACATTTAGCATTTCAATTGGTCGCGCTGGTACTCTATCAAAACCAAGAAATTGATCCGGCCTCTTTAGCAATGCTTTTAAAGGGCGGAACAAATTCGATTGATCCTGGCGTTTTCAACGAGCTCACCCCTGAACGAAAAAACGAGTGGGTTGCATTGTCAGACACGATTGCCAACGATTGGTATCAAATGGGCCAAAGCGAAGGAAAACTCTTTGACAGTATTCCGGCTGAGGAATTCACAGCTCTCCTTTTAGCAGCAAAAGATAAAATTGCTAAATTTAAAGAGTCACCTCAACGCCAAAAGCGTCTACTTCTGTTTAAGCATCAGGCGAATCATTTTTTTAAGAAATTAAGGCAAAACCTGCTGCTTCTAGGAGTGTCTGATGGAAAGATTCTTCAGACGGCTTACGCCAATAAGTCAGATGCTGAACAGGTACAGAAGACGTTTGTCAGTGATCACATTATAGTGAGTGGGCTGCCGGCCTTCTGGGGAGACCGAGCCAATCCCGAGGTGCCGTATAAAATTGGTGGTAATGCGGATGGATCTGATCGCTTGTTGCTTACCTTTCGACCCGAGGATGGTTCGATTGCTAATTTGTGGACTAGCCCTGAACATATGATGGACATTTGGATCAATGTGACCACTCATTTTTTTGAAGGGGGAGCCAAGCAAATTCTGGTGTACTATAGTGATGAGGATGCTCGTGAAACAAAATATCGAGCTGCTGAGAATGTTATAAATACTCAGAAGGCCGAGATCGAAGGAGCGGTCAAAGGAAGTTTCAATTGGGTCACTAATGCCCTCGATACGCGAAAAACTGAGCTTGGTAATTTTTATGTGAAGAACAGAATCAGAATGCTACGAACCATCCAGGCGAATTTGATATTGAGTCTAACGTTTCGATTTATTTCAACGGATCCACTATTTGTGGACGCCTTGGCCGGATGGTACCTCTTCTTCGTGGCCAAGACCTGGACTTATGCTTGGCCATGGGTCATCATCGGACAAGGTAATAAATACGAAGAACGTAGATTTTCGGAGGCAACTTCAGTTCTCAGTGAGCGCCAGTTAGAACTCTCGCGATCACTGCGAATGGGAACTCATTCAGACATCGCCAGAAGTGGTAATGCCCTACTGGATCTTTATCGTACAGACGAAAAACGATTGAGTCAGTTGCAGCAAAGTCTCGGATTCTCAAATCTAGA
>JBILOD010000148.1:0-8291 GCA_044374645.1 Pseudobdellovibrionaceae bacterium
TCAAACAGATTCAATTTATTTTTGAGAATGAGACAATTGGGGAGCGCTTGCACAAAACTGCAAAACAAATCGATTTAATCAGGGTGAAAGCCCTTAAGCGAAGCAGAGGGACTATTTATTATTGTGGTGGAGCAGGTGGGGGTGGGGGTGGCGTGGGGGGAGTTGGCGGAGGCGGTGGGATCGCACCTACCCCGGGCGAATTTTTTGCAGGCGGTGGCACTAACAACGGAAGTGTCGGCATGTTTGAGCATATGAGCGTAAGCCCCATAGATCCACCAGTTGTCGGAAGAAAAAGGTCGCCTTCGCCGTAGAACTCATCGAAGGTCATACCATTAATGGTCTTCCTGGTGGTTAAGGAAAGATCCAGTGAGATTGAAAAAATATCCGCGAGATATTTGAAAAACTGAGTGTCCTCGATTTTTTCCACTGGACTAACTTCAAAATTCTCGATTGGCGTCGCCTCCAAGTTGACCGCGCCCTGCAAAATACTTCGCTGAATAAATCGGGTCGAACGACCATTCACATAAGTTCCGAAAGTATTCACTTCATAAAATGAACCTGACTGGCTCGTTCCAATTAACGACGCCAGTTTAGATTCATAACAAAATTTCTCTGGAATCTTCATCTGACGAATATCAGGCAGACTGTTGTATTTCTGATAAACTCGTCCGCCATAGAGTAATCCAGGTCTATCCGAAAATTCTATCGTTGTTAATTCCGAAGCCGGAATCCCTAGATCCTTCGAAAGGCACCCTGCAAATCTTAATGAATAACCAAGTGGCGTTTCTTCTATAGCTCCCATGGGACTGGCGATTTCATTCCCGAACGCGTCTCTACAAGTATGCCCGACTTCAAAGGCGAAGTAGAGGGGTTTTCCCCCATAAGGTTCACCGTTGCCAGAGCCACCCATTCCAAAACTGCTCGGATTTTTTTCAGAGGACAACTTGGTAAAATTGCTATTGGGTTCATAAAACTGGCGACTTCTAGAACAGTTCGAGTAACTGACTATGAGAGGTAATAAACCAAAAATAAAGATTAGAATCAACTTTTTCACTCTGGTTTTAGGCTACCACCCCTATGAACTTCGAAGCTACCAAAATCGCTGGCCTATCTCACTTTGAGAAGCAAACAAGACGGTAGATTTTTTTTGGGGAGTTATCTATCGATTTTTCAGGCTAAAACTTAAGGTTACCCTATCTCGTCATTTTAATCAGTTGCTATGGAGAGAGTGTTCCATTTAAAGAGGGTCTTACCGCCCTGGCCGACTTTGACACATTCTCCTGTTTCAAGGCCTTCGTTGATAAGGCGTTGGGCGGTCTTAATAGAACAGTGAAGTTGTTGTGCCACTTGCTTAGTGGTGAATTCAAGAGGAAAAGCCTCGCGAATCAATCCTAACCTGGACGACCTTCGACTGGAAAAGTCAATTTTCCTGGGTAGAAGCAAGGAAACCAAAGTTTCCGTTGTGAGTCGGTAATTTCCACGAACTTCCTCAATATTGACACGGTATTTATTTAGAATCGATCTAAGGCCTTTAATGGCCTGATGAACTCTGTTCGCTGAAGTCAATGGATTATAGTGTTCGTCGGGGAAAACACTTTGAAAGAGACTGCCTACCGAATGGGGCTTGTAAAGATCACTTGAAAGAGTTGCAAGAAGACGATGGTGTAATAGACCTGACTTCAGTGCTTCAGTGCCGATACACCCATTAAGAATATCAATAAGGAGTGTTGGTTCTGCGGATCTATCCCCACCGCCATCGGATTCGAGGTCATTCGGAAGGAGCCTGTAAGAGAAACTATTGGGAATAGAAATCGTCTTCGGAGAGCGCTCGAGGATTTTCTTGCGGTAGTTCTCAAATGGAGTGGCAAAATAGAGTCGTAACAAAAAAGTATCACTCTCATGAATGCGGGCGATATGAAAATCCAAATCACGAACGACTTCCCACTTTTTAAGGTGTAGGGCACTCCTGCGAGCCGCAAATAGCTCTTGTTTTCCATTACTAGGATCATCAATCGAATTTAAAATGGCTTTCCACTTCATGAAAAATAGCTTTTCCGAACCCTGGACAGTTTCTCGCTCGAAAGATTTCACCAAATGGTGGGCCTCCGCAATTAGAGATTGTCCAATCAGATTCTGAAGACGGAGCTCAATTAGATTACTTTTGAGTCGATGACTCAAAAGTCCGGCTGAGTTTTGTTCGATACAATCTATTAGGGAGATTGCCTTTTCCCATTGTCCCAAAAAAGTGAGGCAAGCCGAAATATTAACAGTGTTCACTAATTGAGTGTAGGGCGGTATGTCTTTGTTTTCGCATGATGCCTCCAATGCCTTTAAGGCAGCAGCATAGTTCCACTGACTAATGTGTGCAAAACCACTCGCCTGCAGACTCCATATATTTTTAGAAGTGGAAGAGAGCAACCTAATGGCTTCATTGGAACATCCGATAGCAGTGAGGCAGTTTGCATATTCAGCAATTTCTCGCTCACTAAGAGCATCACCAAATCTTTTTTCTTTGATCAGGGGGGAAATTAATCGAAGGCCAATTTCACCTAGACCCACTCGCCAGGATAGATTTGCAAAAAGAGCCCAGTCCGATCTGAGAACCTCAGACAATGGGATCTCACTTATTTTTTGGCTGACAAAATCAACCTTTCCTTCTCTTACTAAATGGTCTAGGTCGATAAGCGTTTGGGTCTTCACTGACCTCAGGGTACTCTGGTGACTCCTCGCCCTGTCAATAGAATTAGTTGGGAGCGAAGTCGAGCCGGCCAAAACAATGCCCAGCCAATTGATTTTTGCCGATTAGGCGAGGTAAGTAGTCTTTAGGTTAAGGCCCCAATAGAAATCATAGCAAAGTCAGAGGCAGGTCAATCTTCAAAAAGATCGGCGTTCAACATTTCCTCAGTTCGAGGGATTTGGATGGCCTTCTCCCAAATCTGTGGACTTAGCAAATCAGATCCAACTAAATAAAGTGGGAATTTACCTTCGCTAGGTTTTAAAAGGATTTTTGATGGCGAATAGCCAGATCCTTTAAACTTCTGCAGCCATTGTTTCCGTAGAAATAATGAATTACTTAGAAAGACCTTTTTATTGGTCTTCTTTCCTTTGATTTTATACTGTGAAAACTCATAGGGGCTATAGACTAAAAACGGCCCATCGGTACTGATAGGCTTGATGGATTGATATCCAACCTCAAGCACATTGCGATACTTTTGGCGGCCAGGTACTTTAAAGGAAAATATCAAATCTAATTCGCCGGCCTCGAAGCGTGATTCCAGTTCACTAATCTCAAAAATGTCCAAATGGACTTCTTTTATATCGAGTTCATCAAACAAAGCACGGACATAGTACATCGCCAGAGTGGCCAAGCCTTCCAGGGCACCCACACGGAGGGTTGAAAACAGTTGTTTACCCATCACCTGCTGAATGGAGGACTGCAGTTGGATTTCATTTTGGATAAAGACCTCTGCCAGCTGTTGTGCCGTGAGGGTCCACCCTGATTTGCGACGAACACCCCGATCTAAAAGTACCACTTGAAGGTCTTCTTCGAGTTTACTAATCACGCGCGAAAGCTGTGGTTGACTTAAACCAACATGATCAGCCGCTGCGGACAGATTTTTGTGTTGAACGGCCTTAGCGAGTATTGAAAGTCGGTAGTGAACGTCTTGCATAACTCTAGGTAAATGGATCTGTGGGTCGGTGACAATTAATTTTTTCAGGTTTCTGGCGTCCTGGTATTTACTTCTCAATAAAACCCTGCGACGCTCTCGATATGGCCGTAAAAACTGTAATTAAAGATAGCGTCGGAACAGTTTGGATGGATGTATCCTATCCCCACCCTGAGGAGCTTCGCGAACTGGCACAACAGTTTGCCTTGCACCCTAGTTCGGTGGAAGATTGCTTAGACCCAACCCATTTGCCAAAAGTTGAACGCATCGGCAACACCTGGTTTTTCATTTTACGCATGTTTGATCCCCAGAGCGATCCCCGAGCCGATACAGTTCAGGAGTTAACTCGTAAAGTGGCCATCTTTATCGGCCCACAGTTTTTAATCTCCATCCACCGTACCGAATTGGGCTTCCTCAAAAAGATTGTTGAATCCTATGAAAACCATTCGGATGTGGATCCAGAAAAACCCCTTAACATTCAACAGATTTTCTTTGAAATAATCGCTCGAGGTTTAGAAACCTATGGCCCTCCGTTGGATCACGGAATGGAACTATTGGCCCACATGGAGAACCAGGTGTTCCTGCAACACCAAACGGGCGCTGAAGTCATTCAACATGCCTATTACTTAAAATCGAAAATATTTATCATCAAGCGAATGGTAAGGATGGTCAGCGACAGCTGGACCAAATTTACGGCATTCAATGCCGATGCCGGGCCCTGGCTTCAGGAGATTCGCGACACCACTGATGATCTGATGTTTTATTGCGAAGACCTCATTGAAACCACCCATCAACTGATGAATCTGCACATCTCACTTGAAAGTCAGCGCACCAACGAAGTGATGCGCGTGCTGACAGTGTTTTCAGTGATTTTCTTGCCGTTAAACCTGATAGCCGGAATCTACGGAATGAACTTTGACTTTATGCCTGAGCTGAAACACCCCTATGGGTATCCTTTGGCCCTAGGGTTAATGATTTTGGTGGCGGGTTCCGTCGCTTTTTGGATTGTACGGCGCGGTTGGCTCAAAGAGCGATAGAATTACCCCTTTTGGAAACTCAAAGTCTTTTTTTCGGCCCAAAAACGTCTGAATCATTGAGACCCCTTATCCGCGGGGTGGAGTAAAAAAGCAAAGTCGGGCTCCGTAAACCAGGCTAACTTCTCCTGCTCTAGACGCAGGGCTTGGGTCTTCAAGTAGCACCAGAGTTCAAAGGGTTTTGAGTTCACTTGCCCGTTCAGAAAGTTCATTGGGGAGGAGGGGCGGGCGCCCGAATCTGAATCTGACCTTGCCTTTGAATTTTCATCGGAACCTGAAGCTGTGCCGACATTTACCTCTGAACTTGAAGCATCAGTGAGTTTTTGAACCTGCGCGGAATACATATTCAATAGTTCGAGAGTCATGCCCAGCGGTTGAACTTTTGGAAGTACCGCATTGAGCCTCAAAAAAATTTCCAAACCTTCAGAATCAATATCGCCCCAATAATGAATGGAGCAATCAAATCGACTTAGGAATGAGCTCATCGAAATGATCTTCCAACCCTGACCCCAAATGAGTAAATGATTTTGCACCTTTTCTGCCAGACTTAAAAAGCTTTCGTAATTTTCGATAATCACCATACCTTCGACGCCGTCAAAACTCCAATGATCGGCCTGAACTTCAGAAATAATTCCGTGCAACTCTCGCAATTCCACGCCCCGAAATTGAACCTTAGGAGCAAAAAAACGAATTTCTTGTTTTTGGTCGATCAATCCAAACTTGTCAAAGGCCTGCTCCCAAGTGAGAGCCTTTTCATTAAAACCCCATCGCAACAAAGCTAAGACTAGGGAGCTTTTGCCGATGAGCTTAGAACTTTCTCCGTGTGATACTTCACGTGGTCGTAAACCGTTCAACTCGTTCCTATGGGTCATGAGGTGCTGATAAATGTTTATGGATGGTACTAATTCATCCAAGTTACCAACAATCAAGGAGTAATTCTGGTTCCAAAACTCAGGCCAACGCAGGGACTCCCCCGATTGGTCTGTGATAGCATAGGAAAAAGCTTTCGATACAATTTCTGCATCCCGATCAATACCTGGAACCATCGAACGCAAAAACGACAAAGAAAAACTCACTTGGCTAGGCCTGGCTATTTTTACGTATCCCTCGCGGACCGAACGAAAGCGGGTGATCTTTAACTGAGGCCAAGCCCGCAATTCCGCCTCGAGCGATCGGTAAAAAGTCTCCGGATCTCCGCGACGTCGCAAAGTGAAGTGGAATTCGGAAGCGCCCTGCAATAGGAACGCCTTTTTTGCCTCATCTAACCATTTTGTGACATCTAGGACAGTATCCAAAGATCCCCTCCATTTTTTATGAGCTACTCATTCACGCTACATTTCCTGCCCTTGCTCCTGATTTTGCTCCTGACCTTGCTTCTGCCCTTGTGCGAGTGAACGCATGACGGTACTGAAGGCTTGTTCCTTCGTGATCTGTAGTGAACGAATCTTGGAATCTTTGGATGAAACCTTAAAAACAAAAATAATTTGACTGATATTTTCTGCCAATAGATCGGCTTTCGACATCGGGCTCACAAAAATTGACTGAAAGCCCATATCCTCAAGGAGCTTCACCACATCTTTTGGCTTTTCATTATCAAACTTCCCCCCAAACTCGTCCAGTACAATCAAACGCAAAGAATCTCTTCCTCCCACTGGATCATTGAATTTAAACCGATAGGCCAACGAGGAGGACAGAAGTGTGTAGGCCAAATGGGTGGTCTGCGCAGAACTCTTAGCATCATTTCGTGCACCCGTAAAAACTTCCACCAGTGTGTCTTCTCCGCCATTTTCTCGACGCAACGAATGCACACAGAACTGAAAATGATTTCGCACATCAGTGACGAAATGTCGCTCGTTGGGATCATTCATCAAATATCCAACGAATTCTTCCAGTGCCGCCATGATCTCTGTCGAAACTTGATCTGAGGCGGCCCGATAAGACGGCAGCAACACCTTTTCAATTTCTTTTAGCTTTCTCTTAAAACGGCGAATCCGATCATCTTGCGAAAGTTGGTGATCAATTCTGAGGTAACGCTTTTCATCTAAAAGATCCTCAAAATTGTTCTGTTTTAAAACCCCATTGATGGACTCAATATTTCGCTCAATCGTAAAGGCCTGGGATTTTAGCTCATTAATGGAATTCTTAATTGAGTCCATGAGAACCTGATCAAAATAGGTTCGAAACTTTTCTTTGGCCTGCACCAGCTCTGTGCCATCGAGATAATCGCGAAGTGCTTTCCAACCGGCAAAAAATGATTCGGTCTGCTCCAGAGTGGGCGCCGTGAAATGCACATTTGCTTCTTCGTAACTACGCCTATAATCATTGAGATCACGACTCAAAACCGCAATGATATCTTCCCGCTGGCGCTGCAAACGTTCAAGTTCGTCATCCACCTTTTCTTCCAGTACCAGGACACTCCCGGCCCGATTTCGTTTTTTCGTGATCTCGCCCAGCTCGACCAATAAGACCTCTTCACCCTCAAAATTTTTGACCAACTCTAGCCATGCTGTTCCTCCGTAGAGTTTGGATTTCATGTCTGGCAGAACCGAGCTGATATTGGCAATTTCAGCCTGAGTTTTCTCCTGGGCCGCGAGCGCCTTATGAAATTCACTCGATGTTTCCTGATAGGCTTTCTGCAGGCCTTGTTCTTTTTCTTTCAATTCTTGATAGTCGCGGTTTTTCTGACTCACTTCCGATTTTAGAGTTTGAAACTCTTCGAGTTGATTTTCAAATGTTGGCAAATGGAGGAATTCATAATTCTCAACCAGCTGTAAATTTTCAAGAACAGGAATCTGATCGCGCATATTTTGAAGTAGTGTTTGTTGCTCTTTGATCTGTTGCTCAACTTCTGCATATTGGGTGTTAAGCTGCAAAAGACTGGCTGTTAGTAGTTCAATTTGTTGACGCGTGTCCCAACCCAAATAAAAGCGAAAATCCTTTCGCAACTTTCTCATTGTGCGCGAATCCGATTTTACAATCCCCTCTAAGGTGACGGCACGCCCATCGAAGCGCCGTAAGTCCTTCGCCTCAACGACGGTGTAGTCAAAACTGCCCCACAACCATTTTTCAAGATAATAATGAAATGGGGATTGATCCGGCGCCAAAATATCAATCATCCCCAAGATTTGCCGATCATTCCACTCTCTCTTAAACTCAATCGGTTTAAGTTCTTCCAGACTGATACGTTTAACTGTGATGTTGGTGCTTAAGCCTTTTTTATTGAGCCAAAGGGTAAAGCGATCCAAAGCTTCTGGGTGACAGAGTAAATTGCGCGAGATGGGTTCCAAACAAGCCTCGATGGCGCGCTGATGATCCTTTCGAAAGCCATCCTTAATTTGAACCATTTCCCCCACAAAACAAAGATGGTTGGCGGGAAGTTCGAGTTCTTTCAAGGCCTCCAGCTTGATTTGATACAAATCCCTCGGGATGAACGACTTATTCGCGGCCAAATGCTCGCATTCTTTTTTTAGATTATGACTCTCATCCAGCACCTCTTTACGTCGCGCCTTCAGTGTGTCAAGACTCAACTCTTTCTCCGGCATGAGCTTTTGCAATTCCACTAAGTCTTGTTTAATAGCCTCGATGAAAT
>JBILOD010000149.1:0-8270 GCA_044374645.1 Pseudobdellovibrionaceae bacterium
CACCTTCGGGAGTGATTTCTCCAAGGACGCTCACTGTGCGCTTAAATGCGCCCGCGGTATACTCTTTGTAGTCGACATCGTATTTTTTCAAAAGACGATTGAAGTTCGGAACCTGAGCAATGACACCAATGGAGCCAACAATAGCAAATGGTGCGGCCACCACTTTATCAGCTACCACGGCCATCATATAACCGCCTGATGCCGCTACTTTGTCCACACACACCGTGAGTGGAATGCCAGCAGCTTTAATGCGCTGAAGTTGTGAGGCACAAAAGCCATATCCATGCACAACACCACCAGGGCTTTCAATACGCACCACAACTTCGTCTTTTGGTGTGGCCAAAGTCAAAATGGCGGTGACTTCCTCACGCAGATGATCTCCTCCGTGGGCCTTTATATCGCCTTTGAAGTCCAAAACATAAACTTTGCGCCTTTGCTCTTCGTCCCACTTCTTTTGTTGGTCATCCCAGAGTTTTTCTTCTTTTTTCAAATCTTTCTTATTGAGGATGTGTGACTTAATGCTGTGCTCGAGCTGATCGTAATGATCATTGAGATTTTCAATCTCGAGCAGCGGTTTCAGGTGTTGCCCTTTTTGAATGAGCATTAGGACGATGACCATAAGAACCGCGAGCGCGGCAATGATGACAAACACCTTGAGTGCAAACAATGTAATGGCCAAAAAGAATTCCATGGTACCTCCTTACAAAATGGTCTGAGCAAAAGTTGTTTCTTCAGGCTTTGCTTTATAGCTAAACCAGATATTTTCTGTGAGCAATGAGTTATTATCCTGTCGTCTGTCTCCCGGGACGGTGCGGTTCAGGTTGGTGAGTCCTTGGTGGTGTCGGTGCTCAAGGTCTTCGCATCACTGGGGGCTGGTGATGACTGGTGTAAAAAGGTGTCAATACTCTCTCCGGTGATTTTTTCGATGCGTTTAAAGTAGTAAGCCAAGAGTCCGAGCATCATGATCATAGAAGGAAGGGCAATTCCCAAAAAACCACGTTTGTGCATCAAAGCAATTTGCTCATTCAAAATCGTCGCTCTCTGTGTTGCCTCCAATGCGGCATCGATCGGAGTAAAAGTTTGTTCAGCAATGATGAAATTCAAAAGCGCGGAAATAAAAAAACTGACGGCAAGGAAGTGATTGCTGTTGAGAACGAGGTGATCAAACTCTGAGGTCTTTTTCAATAGTTTTAGCTTGTCTTCCAGTTTTTCAGTTTTGAACACTTCCGGTGACATCAGCATTTTGCCGAATAGAGGGCTACCTTGAAAACCAGAAACCAAAACGAAAATTCCAATCAGCAGAGGGAATGTGGCTTCTTTGAGTGAAAA
This sequence comes from Pseudobdellovibrionaceae bacterium, assembly GCA_044374645.1. Classification (GTDB taxonomy): domain Bacteria; phylum Bdellovibrionota; class Bdellovibrionia; order Bdellovibrionales; family Bdellovibrionaceae; genus CAUJGP01. The sequence continues at coordinate 1,330 of JBILOD010000149.1, forward strand.
CCAAATACCACCCAATTGTAATAGTCCGAAACCTCCGGTGATGACCACGTTCACTAATCCAAGAAGGGCGATAAGGTTGTGTTTTTTTGTTTTCCACCACTCAAAGGCTCCATAGAGCAGGGGAAACAAGATGGCAATCATCAATCGAGTTTCTGGTGTGAATGGTACTTTGGGCGAATTCAAAATGAAAATTGGAATGGCGATGCTAAATGCTAAGTTGGTGAGTACGTTCAAAAGTGATTTAGTTTCACGAGTCAAAGCAGGCTCCTGTCATTTGGGCTAGGGCATGAGATTTAAGGATAGGTGTTTCTAGAGTCGAAGACAATACGAAAGTGTGGTTTTTTATTCGGTTCAATGAGGGCGCGGGTCTCCTTAATGTCCAATTAGCGCGCCCATTGCGAATAAGATGTTGCCCGCTTTCGGTGGGCTTTTTAAGCTGGTGAAAGGGGAGATATTGATGGGTAAGCTAATGCTGATGAATTACATTCTAATTTTGGTGAACCTAGGGTTGACACAGGCTGCAGGGGCGCGCGCCCCCCATCGCTCCTTGCCGTCGCTGGAATTGCAGTGGAGCCATGAGGCGTCTGCTGCGACAAGTGTTCCCCAGCGCCATTGGCTATTTGAAAAAGAAATGGGCTATGCCGGGCCTGCTCGCTTGGCGCCACTGGCCCAAGTTAAGCGTTATGAGCTTGAAGAAAAATATGAAAACTGTGCCTCTCAGGTTCTTAAGATCTGGTCTTCGTATAAGGATATTCAGGGGTGGATGGCCCTGCAAGGCACACAATGCTTGGTGGCGCAGTTAAAGTTTAGCTCTGTCAAAGACAAGAAATTGTATCCGCGCTGGTGGGCTCATCTCCTGAAGCAGGGAGATTGGGTGTTATTGGGTCCATGGAGTGAGGACTTGATTAAAATCTGGAGTGAGTTTGCCCAGTTGATATTGAAGGACGCCTCCTTTCCGGTCGCATTTAGGGCCGAGGTTGCGGAAGCTTGGCGTCGCTATACGGAAACTTTGAATCGTAGTGATCGCCAGGATCTTTACAAAATCATTATCGAAGATTTAAGGATGAATGGGCACTCCGAATTGGCACAAGCCATTGGTCTTCGTGAGGGATTAGTGAAAGTCCCCGAGAAAATGGTTGAAAAAAAGATGAACGATAAGACCGAACGTGAGGATGCGGGGATTAAGACCATGACTGAGGAAGACGAGCTCTTTGGACGATTTTTGGAGCTGATTAAACAAAATCAGTTGGCGGGTGCGACAGAGCTCGCGGTCCAATTGTTGGATCGCTACCCCAACGGGAAGAATGCCTCCTCCGTGCAAGAAAAGCTCTTTCAAAGTTATTTCAATATGTGGGATGCTGCTCCCGGTTCTGAACAGCAAGCCCAAGTGGAACGCTGTCTGGATTTAGCCAAAGCCATCCATTCTTCAAGACTCATTGAGTGGGCAAAAAGCGCCCATCGTCGTGCGGATTTTCAAGGCGCTTATACTTTGGCCAAATATGCCCTTGCCGATGAGGAAAAATCGGCGGATGGCGCGTCACTACTTTTTATTGCAGGACGTTCGGCCTATTTTTTGGGTAAGTACCGCGAGGCCGTCGGATTTTTTGATCGCCTCATCGAACGGCATTCTGGTTATAGCGATTTTTGGGAGACTAAATTTCGTCGGGCCATGGCATTCATTCGGCTTGGGGATGAACTGAAGGCCGAGGATGCTTTCGGTGAATTGTGGCTAGCGCCAGAAAATAAAACTTATTCACTGTCCTCATTGTATTGGTTGATTCGCCTTAAACAGAAACGCAAAGCCAATGTGGATGAGTGGATGGCTCCAATGCAAGAACGATTTGCTCTGACTTACTATGGTCTCAAACTCAATGCTGAGTCCAATCGACAGAAAGTCGTACTCCCTCAGGAGACTGCTGCGATTCGTCTTCAGCGTCAGTGGATTTTGACCTCCACTGAAAAGGCGCAATGGTCTCGAGTTCAGGATTTAGCGACAGCCGGCTGGTACGTCGCAGCTCAGGGCGAAATCAATAATTTGGTTTCTGGATCGATGATCAACGGGGACCCTGAGTTGAAATTTCTCTGGGCGCAAAAATTAGTTCAAATTTTTTCGTTTCCCCAAGCGCTTCGAGTAATGAATGAGTTGAGTGACGTTGAACCTCGATGGCGCAAGGCTCAATATTTGAAAACGGTATTCCCAAAACCGCTGGAGCACATCGTTCAGGCAGAGGCTCAAAAAAATGAGCTGAATCCACTCCTGGTGTTTAGTTTAATGCGCCAAGAAAGCGCTTTTTTGCTAGGCGCTACCAGTCGTTCTCAGGCTAAGGGGCTGATGCAGCTTATTCCGGCGACAGCGAATGAAGTCGCTCAGGACTTGCGCATCAAGAACTTTGATTCGGATCAGATGTATCATCCTATCGTCAATATCAAATTCGGAACATATTATTTGGCGAAAGTGATTCGGCAATTTGGTGGTAATGTCAGTGTCGGACTCGCCGCATATAACGCTGGGCCGCAGCGGTTGAAAAGATTTTTTGAAGCCCGTCCAGAGGTGGAAAACGCGGCATTGCTGTCACAAGAGGACCCTTGGTCGGATCTCTGGATCGAAGAATTACCTTGGCTTGAGACTAATTTGTATGTGAAATCAATCTTACGGAATCGAGTGATTTACCAAGCTTTAGAGCAGGGCAGCTTTGACTGGCCAGTGCCCATTTGGAAGGATCTCTTTTTTGGAACAAAGAATGGAACAAAAAAAGTATCTCGGGCTGGAAGGGATTCGAGCCAAAGATGGAAACGCTAACCGGTGATTGAATCAGCCTCAATTTGGACTGATTTTACGAACCGGACTTGAGCATCGTAACGGATGAAATACGAGTGAAGGGATTTGGATTTTAATGATGCAGCACTTGATGAAAAAGCAAAATGGAATGATCAATCAATTAACCTTATTTGTGATACTTGCTCTGGCCTCTGGTTGCGCGAGTTTAAATAAAACCTCAACCTCGACTGAGGTCAAAGCAACTGAAACTCTTTCCGTACGGCCTGCAGAGATCGAGACCTTCAGGGCCAGCGAGCCTGAACCACCCGAAATGGAAGTGGCGGAATTCGATAATATTCCGGAAGACGTGCAGCCCATGGTTCAGAAATGGCTGAATTACTTTCAAGGGCGCGGTCGAGAGCACATGGAACGCTATCTCTCGCGATCGACTCGTTATGAGCGATTAATGAAACGCATTTTGCGCGAGAATGGAATTCCGGAGGACATCATTTATATTGCCTTGATTGAGTCGGGTTTCAGTCCAAGAGCTATTTCGCGATCGCGAGCTGTTGGTTATTGGCAATTCATTCGCGGCACCGGTAAACGTTATGGCTTGGCCATCAATACGTTTGTCGATGAACGTCGGGATCCGGTGCTGGCCACTCAGGCGGCCGCCGATTATTTCAAAGGTCTCTACGGGGAATTTAACTCCTGGTTTTTAGCAATGGCCTCCTACAATGTGGGAGAGGGGCGTGTACGGCGCGAAATTAACCGCACCAAAGCTCGTGATTTTTGGACCATTGCTAAAAGACGAAGACTTCCCAAAGAAACGATCAATTACGTTCCTAAATTCTTGGCTGCTCGCCTGATTGCCAATGACCCCGAAGCTTACGGCTTTACAGATATTCCTTACGAACCACCGATTGAATTTGAAACGGTTCATTTTGAACAGTCTGTAAATATGAAAATCCTCGCTGAGAAAATGAATGTGGATTATGCTGAGTTGAAACGGCTCAATCCCAAATACCGCGGCGAAGTGGCACCTATTGACGGAAGGCGTTTAGAGTTGCGCTTGCCACTCAATATGAAAGAAACGGCTCTTGCCTTGGCCGCTGACGTGGCGGTGAAAGACCTTGTGTTTGTGCCTGATCGTGGCGAAACCGATGTCTACAAAGTTCGGGCGGGTGATACCTTGTTAAAGATCGCACGGCGTTTTAAAACGAACGTCGCTTTCTTACGTGAGATTAATGATTTTAAACGTCGTTCTCGGTTGAAGCCGGGGCGAACCATTTTCGTGCCAATTCCATCAGTGGCTATGCCTAAGGCCACAGTGGCCAATGTTGTCGTGGCTTCAACGACAGCACCGTCGGCCAATGCGACTTCTGCTGTTGCCCCATCCAACAATTCAAACACCACTGCGGCAGGGACAGCACCTGTAGCTTCTGTTGAGAAACCAGTTGAAGAAGCACTCTATGTGGTCCAAGAAGGTGAGAGTCTAGCTGAAGTGGCCATCAAAAATAATATGACCATGGAAGAATTGATGGAGCTTAATTCGTTAGTGGAAGGGCAAGTTGTGTCTGTAGGCATGCAACTTAAAGTTAAAAAGATTCAGCCTGAAGTGGGTGAACCTTCGGTGGATGAGCTGCCAACATCCTTGGCGGCAAGTTCTGATGCATCCAATGAAACTTTGGCTTCTAAAATTGTCGAAGAAGTGCAACGTGAATTGTTTCATAAAGTTCGCCCCGGAGACACTTTGTTTCGAATCGCTCAGCAGTACAACACAACTGTGCAAGCGATCAAAAAAGCTAATAATCTCAAACGTCGTAAAGTACTCCGGGCAGGAGCTATTTTAAAAATTCCAGCTCAGGGTGATCGCAAAACCAGCGACTCATCTTTTAATCTTAAAGGGCGGACTACCGCCCACCAGGGCGCCGCTCGTTCTTAATATCAGGTCCAATGGTTTTAGCTTAAAGTGTGGCCGTTGAATTGCATTCCGGTCTCTCCATCAAAACATTAGGAATTTTGAAGATTCAGAGTTTCTTTTATTCACGTAGATGGGAGTAGACCATGCGATGCAAAGATCCGCGTGTCTTGATTTTAGTCAATAGGCTCCGTTTTGCGGCCCTATTGCCATGCAAACCCGCTCCTATGAACCTGGATGCGGGTCGCTCGCAAATCCACAATCGAATTCAATCTTATATCCATTCTCGCCTCCGTTCTTATATCCGGAGAATCTTGACAGTGATTCTCTTGAGTCTTGTTCCCCAGTTGCCGATCTTAGCTTCGACCGATGCCACAACAGGGGGCTCATCTCAAACGTCCGCGACAGTGGTGGTTCCTGCCATTACGCAGGCCGAATTAGTGGAAGCCGTGACAGTGTCTATATCAAAGGTGGAGGAATTTCGGTTTATCCGAGAGGAAGCCAAGCGTTTAGGAATTAAAGTCTATTTGTTTGGTGGAACAGCCGCGGCATTTGGGCATTATGTTCGCTGGGATCTCCTTCGCCAAAAGGGAGACCCGCGTTTTCATCCGGCTCGCTTTGATTATAAATACATTAATATTTACCGTTCGACTCAGGATTTAGACATTGTCGTTGATGGGCCAACGAATGCCTTGACGACTTTGGCTAAGGCTATTGTCGAGAATTTTCCTTATTTGCAGGGTTCGAAGGGGTTAAAACAAGCTTGGGAGGTTCGGTCATTACGTGAAGATATGGGAGATAAACTGGCTCTTCTGAACAATCCTGATTTTTTGAATCAGCACACCGATTCGCAGTCCGTGGGACTCATCGAACTCACGGATCCGCAAAACCCCAATGAGCGAATTCGTGATCTTCGCGATTGGAATAATATTGCGACCTCTGGCTTTCTGCGTGATATGCTTGAGGGAAAAATTCATTACTATTTTTCTCAGAAGCACGGTTCTACCAATTTCGCCAAAGAAGGGCGTAACCCACCTATTCTGTCTGCCATTCGGTATTTTATCAAAGTGGTTCAGCTTGATCTCGAAATGCGTCCAGAAGATGTTGGGGTTTTGAAGCAAATTATTAGTGATTTTAATCCCGCCGCCATAGAAAAACATGATTATCTGCCACATTGGTTCGAAGATAACGCACCAAAACTCATTCAGAATGCGATTGATGTGCAAACGGCAATGAAGCTCATCGATGAGGTAGGTCTAAGAGGCAAGCTCAAAAAAATCGGTGAAATCGGCACAGTTGGGTCCGTAGCTTGGTGGATGGGTAAACAACCATTAGTTAGTAAGCTGCTAGGCAAAGGCTTAGGAAAAACCGCCGCAGATCTTGGTATTGATGTGGTCGCCCATGAAACCACCTCTTTTTTGGTGTATGAGGCGATCACTCGGTCACATAAACTGATTCCTAATGTTTTGATTTCAAGAGACAAATATCCAGGGGAGGCTGCTGCCTATGGAGATGGGTTTTATGCAATGATCGGCGATCGTTCAGGATTTCGCGGCACAGGATTCACGATTCGTTTTCATGTAAAGCCAGATGCTCGCGATAAAAGCGATTTCGACATTGAAGGACGCTTTATCATAGTGCACAACCGCGACGCCATCGAGGTGATTCCCGAAAACTTGACGATGAATCTTATTGATTATTATAGCTGGTTGCAGTCTGTGCATGAAATCTCCACAGATGATTTGGGGATCTTTCATCGTTTGCGATTATCCATGCGTGCCAATTTTGCTCATCCTAGCGATAAAGAACTTAAATTTGTGAGATCACTCTCCCTGGATGAATTGAACGAGCTTTTTATGAAAGATCCGAGTTTTGACAGCAAGAAATTCCTCCTTGAATATATCGCGCTTCGATTGAATGATTTTAGCGATGTGGTGGAGCTATTTCTCATGCTGCAAAGTGCAGAAAAAGGCATGGCCGTTGCAGAGGCAGCCGCCTTAAAGGAGACGGTTTGGCGAGAATACGGTGATCGATTTAGAAAGATGGCTTTTGATCAGCCTCTTTCAGAAAACGATACAATTCGTGCTCTTGAATTCGGTTTTTTTAGAGGCCACGAAGAGGTATTTCTGCAAAAAATGGAGCCTTATTTAAAGTCGGCGTCGGCATTTATCGCTCTCTGGCAAAGTTGGCACAAAATCACCCCTGACTTTTTTGAGGAAGCCCAGAATTTTCGCAAAAACCCTGTATTGCGGCAGACAGTGA
>JBILOD010000226.1:0-6445 GCA_044374645.1 Pseudobdellovibrionaceae bacterium
GCTCATGAAGTTCGTGAAAAGTTGCAAAAAGCAGGTAGTATCTTTCACGGCACCAACGACACCGAATCCCTCCTCCATTTGCTTTCACGTCACCCAAGCAACGAACTCATCACTGCACTGAAAGATTCCGTCGAAAAGCTTGAAGGTGCCTTCAGTTTTGTGGTGATGAGCCACGATCGTTTAGTCGCCATCCGTGACCCCTATGGGTTTCGTCCGCTCGTGCTCGGTAAAAAGAAAAACGCCGTTGGAGCATGGGCTTATATTCTCGCTTCTGAAACTTGTGCCTTCGACCTCATTGGTGCGCAGTTAGTGCGCGAGATTGAACCCGGCGAGATTTTCTGGCTGGATAAAGATGGCGAGCACAGCGTGATGATGGATCGAAAAGTGCCTCGCCAAGCGCGTTGTATTTTTGAACACGTGTATTTTGCGCGACCGGATTCGATTGTGTTTGGTCACAGTGTTTATGAATCCCGTAAAAACTTTGGACGGTTCTTAGCGAAAGAAAATAAAGTTGAGGCCGACATCGTCGTGCCTGTTCCTGATAGTGGTGTGCCGGCGGCGATTGGCTACAGTATGGAAAGCAGTATACCGTTTGAACTCGGTATTATTCGCAATCACTATGTGGGACGAACATTTATTCAACCGCAGCAGAGCATTCGGAGTTTTGGAGTTAAGATCAAACTCAATCCTCAGTCAGCCGTTTTGCAAGGTAAGCGCGTCATCGTGATTGATGACTCCTTGGTGCGTGGAACAACCTCGAAAAAAATCATCGGTTTGATTCGGGCGGCGGGAGCCAAGGAAGTGCATATGCGCATTGCTGCTCCACCGACGATCAGCCCTTGTTTTTACGGAGTAGACACACCCAACAAGTCTCAATTGATTGCGGCCCAGCAATCAACGGAACAGATTCGTCAGTTCATCGATGCTGATTCGCTATCGTACTTGTCATTGGAGGGTCTCTTTGGCGCGATGAAAACATCGCCTGAAAAATTCTGTGCGGCTTGTTTTGATGGAAAATATCCAACGCCTCTGCATGGGATGGAAGCCAACCTTTAAAGGGGAACTCCTCGTTCCCCTTTAAATTCGCTGGCTCGGTCAGTGAAAAACTCTACTCAGGGCCGTGAAACAGGGCCGTGAAACTGGGCCGTGAAAAAGTCCAATCTGGGTCATTCGATCCCAGAGTCGGAACAGACTCTCTGGCGATTCAATTAACGGATGACAGTTTTAAAGAAATCGTTTCCTTTGTCATCGACAATGATAAAGGCCGGGAAGTCTTTAACTTCAATCTTCCACACGGCTTCCATTCCAAGCTCTTTGAAGTCAAGCACTTCGACTTTAGTGATGCACTCTTTTCCGAGTCGAGCCGCGGGGCCGCCGATCGATCCCAAATAAAATCCTCCGTATTGGCGACAGGCCTCCGTGACTTGTGGATTACGGTTGCCTTTTCCCAGCATGAGCATGGAGGCTCCATGGCTTTGAAATAATCCAACATAGGGGTCCATGCGTTCACTGGTGGTTGGTCCGAAGGATCCCGATGCATAACCTTTCGGGGTCTTGGCTGGGCCTGCATAGTAAACCGCATAGTTTTTAAAATATTCGGGGAGTGGTTCGCCGCGATCGAGAATCTCCTTAAGCTTGGAGTGCGCAATATCGCGAGCCACAATCATCGGACCATTGAGCATCACTCGAGTGGCCACGCTTTGTTTGGACAACAAGGCCAGTGTTTCTTTGATGGGCTGATTGAGATCAATCTGCAGTGCGGGTGCGCTAGCGTCACTCAGATGAGTTGGTAAAAAGCGTGCTGGATTGGTTTCTAATTGTTCAATAAACAAACCATCTTTAGTGATTTTGGCTTTGATGTTTCGGTCGGCAGAGCAGCTCACGCCAATACCCACCGGACAGCTGGCCCCGTGACGTGGCAAGCGAATGACGCGCACATCATGCACAAAATACTTTCCTCCAAATTGGGCGCCGATACCGAGTTCGCGGGCCCACTGTTCGACCTGTTTTTCCATCTCGAGGTCGCGGAAGGCGCGTCCGCCCTCGTTCCCAGAAGTTGGGAGAGCGTCTAGATAGCCAGCCGAAGCGTATTTCACAATTTTCAGGTTTTCTTCGGCTGAGGTTCCTCCCACAACGAGAGCCAAATGGTAGGGAGGGCAGGCCGCTGTACCCAACGATTTCATAGCGTCTTTCGCAAACTTCTCAAAGGCCTCAGGATTCAAAAGGGCTTTGGTTTTTTGGTATAAATAAGATTTGTTGGCACTGCCGCCCCCTTTAACCACAACTAAAAAGTGATATTCGTCACCAGGTTCGGCGTACAAATCAATTTGGGCAGGGAGGTTCGTGCCCGTATTTTTTTCCTCATAAAAGGAGATTGGAGCCATTTGTGAAAAGCGCAAGTTTTGCTTTTGATAGGTATTGAAGACACCTTCAGAGATAAATTGTTTGTCGTCTGCGCCGGTAAAAACAAGTTCGCCTTTTTTGCCAACGACAATGGCGGTTCCAGTATCTTGGCAAGAGGGGAACTCACCTTCGGCCGCAATCACAGCGTTGCGGAGCAAATCTAGTGCGACGAAGCGGTCATTGTCGGAGGCTTCGGGATCTTTCATGATGCGCGCCAGTTTTTCGAGGTGGCTCGCTCGCAACAAATGGGAAACATCACGCACAGCCTCCTCAGTGAGAAGTGTGAGCGCTCTGGGGTCCACCACCAAAACGTCTTTTCCATTAAATGTTGCGATTTTAACAAAGTCCTTAGAGATCAGTTTGTAATTGGTGGTATCTTTTGATTTTTCGTAGAGGGGAAAATACTTAAATGGCATGGGGTACCTCAAAACGGCTGAAGCGACTGTTTTATTCTGTGTTTTTTGAAGAATCTCAAATCCATTGAATTCTGGCAAATGCTTTGCAGTGACTAATTGTAGGTACTTGATAAAAGGCACAAAGAGTCAGATTTGTGAGGACGGAGAGTGGGTTGAATCAACACCCCACTCCTAGTAGTCAGAGCTCAATGGAGGGATTATGGACAACTGTAAAACAATTTGGCAGCCAGCACTCGGTGTTTTAGTCGTATTGACGACGCATTTGATGGGACAGGCCAGAGCTGATGTTGTCAAAAGGGCGCCGCAAATCGTGGTCGCTCGACCTGGTAGTTGTTTGGCCAGACACATAAGAAATGGAAAGACTAGTAAGACGATGCAGTTTCAATTCAATAAGGTTTCTAATGGAAATGGGGTCGAAAGTTATAACATGGTTCTTTTGAAAAACATTTTGGATGAAGAGGGTGACATCAAAAGTAGGCCTCCAGTTTTGATCACCAATTTGACCTGCGGAAAAACTTTTGCGCCGACAGGGCGCCTCTTTGTTTGTCAGGGAATATACAGTGAACTCGGTCAGAGACTCACCGTTAAAGTTAATAAAGCCTCAAATGGCTTTCATATTCAGACTGTGGTTGAAGGTGGGAACCCTAAAAAGGCTGAAGTTGAGGATTTTGGCGAAGGGTTTGCTTGTGATATTGAAGGTACCATCGCTGAAGGTAAGCTTCCTAATCTAGCCATTCCGCAGGAAAAAGCGGTTGCCAGTGCGCCGGCAGCGAAAGTCGGCCGTCAAGCAGGCGCAGTTCACCGTAAGGTTAATGTGAAGGATGTTCCTGCCCGAGGTGCGCGGGTTGTTCACATTGAGGACGTTGGAGACGGTGCTGAGACAACTGCGGACAATGAAGAAGAAGAAGCAGTGGAGGATAGCAACTCGGGCACAGTCACGATAGAGGATGGTCAGTCCGAGGTTGATCAGTCTGAAGGCGATGAGTCCCAAGGTGCGGAGGGGATCGGAAATTAGGATAACCCTTCGAACCGTTGGGATTTCGAGTGATGACTCTTTAGAGGGAAAGTGGGAAACTGGGGACAGACAAACTGGGGACGGAGTTCGTTTTTCCGGTTTGAAATGCTCTCGCCCAAAAAACTATGATTCATTCGTGTTTCCGGAGATTTACCCAGCGTCGCTTTTGCAGGATTCGTTGGCCACTGTAAATCCCAAAGGGGCCGGCCATAGCGTATGCACCTAATCCAACCAGAAGCCCATAAGGGGCGATTTCCCACCCAAAAAACTCAATAGAGAGGATGGCGCAAGTCCATGGAGTCTTAGCCGCAGCTCCAAAGAGCGACACAAAGCCCAATGCAGCAAAAAAAGCGAGGGGTTCCTGCCAATGATGGGCAAGGGCACTTGCCGTCGTGGTTCCTACAAAAACCAATGGTACAAATTCTCCGCCTTTAAATCCGGCAGCAAGAGTCAGTGCTGTAAGAAGCAATTTAATTAAGGGCACGGTGAGGTGAGGTGGAGTATCAAAGGCAGACTGAATGACCTCTAAACCGAGTCCTTGATAACTCTCGAATGGAAGCAGCGCGAACAATCCCAATAAAATTGTGCCCCCAACCGCGGTTCGCCAAGTGGAGGGTATGGATGCAAATACTGTTTCGAATCTTCGAACAGCCTCCACATGGAAGCGCGAGAGCAGGCCAATAAAAAGGGCGAGCATTAGTAAATGAAAAAAAAGTAGAATCGAAAAATCAGGGGGTGTGATTTGAATGGGGGAAAAGTGCGGAGCGCCTAACCCGACGGAAACGGTCCAGGCGACAAAGCTGGCAATAAAACATTCAACAAGATTTTTGCGATCAAGGTGTCCAACGACGATCACCTCAAGGCCAAAAACCATCCCTGCCCAGGGCGCGCCGAGGGCGGCACTGAAACCACCACTTAGACCAGCCATGAGGACCCAGCGCCTTTGGGTTAAGGGAATCGCAAAGAAGCGACCAATACGATCCGCGACCGAGGCCGACATTTGAAGGGCAGTGCCTTCACGGCCAGCAGAACCTCCCACTAGATGGGTCAACAGTGTCGTTAAATAGATCAAAGGGGCCATGGTGAGGGGGGCAACCTGTCGTGGTTTGTGCACCTCTTCTAGAATCATTTTGATGCCCTTCTCGGCTCCAAATCCAAAGGATCGATAAAGGTAGGGAATAAGGAGTCCTACCAGGGGTAATCCGTAAATAAGCCAAGGAAATTCCTGTCTTCGCGAGGTCACCCAGGCAAGACTATGAAGAAACACCGCACCTAAAACTCCAGCCGCTAAACCGATCGCCACACAGACCCAAAGAATTCGGAACCGGGAAACCGGTGGCGTTCTGGAATGCATGGGAATATCGGCTGAAACTGGTGGAGTGAGGGAATTCGGCATTCTTCAGATCATAGTGAGAACCCATGGGGAGCGCAAATCGTCTGACATCCCAAGTCGAGGAGTGAATAATGGAGGTAAGTTGATTATCTCCGTTGGATGACAAAAGAAAAAGACACTTCGACTCCATTGATGCGCCAGTATTGGGAAATAAAATCAGCTCACGCCGACAAAATTCTATTTTTTCGTATGGGCGATTTTTTTGAAATGTTTTTTGATGATGCAGTTACGGCCGCACCCATCCTTGGCATTGCGCTCACTTCGCGTAACAAAAAAGCACAGGATGAAACTCCCATGTGTGGAATTCCACACCATTCGGTGGCTGGGCCTATCAATAAACTTTTGTCCCAAGGCTACAAAGTGGCCATTTGCGATCAGATCGAAGATCCCAAGTTCGCGAAAGGGATTGTGAAACGAGCAGTGACACGCATTCTCACTCCCGGAATGGTGTTTGATAATGAAACTCTCGAGGCCACGGAATCGCATTTTATGGCCTGTTTTGATCAGGGCCACTTAGCTTTTGTTGATCCGACTACGGGTGATGCTTTCTACTTTCGAACGGATGAGGTGCGATTAGCGCGCCAACTCTTGCAGGTCTTGCCGGTGGCCGAATTGGTTCTCACTGCGGAGAATCGGGCCGATTGGGACTCTAAACAATGGTTCTTTAGTTGTTCCGTGCACGATGATCTCATGGTGGAGGGCCAGGAGCCAGCGGCGTGTAGTCGTTTGCGTTCCTATATCAAGAGCCTCGGTGGAGAAGAGTCACTTTCGGTGATCAAGAGCTTCGAACGGAGAGAGTGGCAGCATCGTCTTGAAGTTTCGCCCACGAGTCTCCGTCACCTCGAAGTGTACCAAACCTACAAAGGCGAAACTAAAGGAAGTTTATTTAAAGCGATCAATCGCACACAGACGTCTCCCGGTGGACGCATGTTGCGCCAGTGGTTGGCCTTTCCATTGCGTGATCGTGCGGCCATAGAACGACGTTTGGACCATATTGGCCGATGGGTCGCCAAGCTCACTGAGCTAAAACAGTTGCGGCAACAGCTTGGGCAAATCGGTGATATCGAACGTCGCCTGAGCCGCCTTGTTACTCCGCAAAGTCATGCTCGTGATTTGCTGTCGTTGGCGCAAGCAACGCAAGGTGCACTATTAGCTCTAGAGGGAGCAAAGAGTGTTTGGGAAGGTCGATTGCCAACTCAATGGTTGCAGCAGATTCAA
>JBILOD010000185.1:0-7462 GCA_044374645.1 Pseudobdellovibrionaceae bacterium
TGAGAAAGCGACTTTGCGCACTCTTGATGACAATTTTCCAAGTCAGGGCCTTGCTGAAAAGTTGGGGTTTACCAAAGAAGGGTACCAACGGCAGAGCTTTCGTGATGGGCATGGCAATCTGCGCGACACCTATTCCTATGCAAAAAGGATTGTTTGATGACAAAGGGGTCACAGTGAGGCAATAGAATTTGATTTAACGATCAGGAATTGGACGGACGAGCTATTAATATAGGGTTCGCCTCCTGACATTAGTAGTATCAAAGAAGAGCGGAGTCTTATGCTAACCAATAATGATATATTAAAGAAACTTCGTGTTGCCCTTTCGTTTCGCGACACGGACATCATCGAATGCTTGGAATTAGCGGATTTTAAAATTTCAAAGACTGAATTATCAGCTTTTTTCAGAACGGAAGATCATCCTAATTATGTCGAATGTGGTGATCAGGTTTTAAGAAGATTTCTCGATGGTTTAATTATCAAAAATCGCGGGCGGCGCGACGATAAAAAAGTGGAGCCTAAGAACTAAGGTAACGCTCACCTTCATCACACTCCAGATAAAACAAAGGAGAGGCGGTTAGAAATCCGACCTCTCCTGCAAAACTCACCGAACGTTTATGTTTGGTGAATTAGTGTTTTAGAGCCTTCAATGAAAACTGTCTTCGTGAAACGTTGTAAGTTCCATGGCACTGCATACACGTTTGAGTGATCTGCTGGCCTTTTTGAAAGGCTTCTGGTTTTTCAGCTGTGGCGAGTTCTACAACTTCAGTTGCACGCTGACCCACTTCGGCAATCATTTCTTCAGAGCCGTGAAACATCTTTTTGGCCGATAAATCATTGGCAATGCGAGCCAGCTCTTTTGAGCTTTCTTTGATTGCCATAAAATCTTTACGTCCCAACTCTGCAGCCGCAAAGATGCCTGCGTAGGCCGTCATCATGCCATTCATACTGCGGCACAAATAAGGAGTGCGGCCTTCTTTGTTACAGCTTTTATTGATGTGTTCCCAGTCATTCTTGAAAATCTGGTCCCAACCCATTCCGCTACTAGGCGCGACTTGATTGTGACATGTAGCACATTTCTTTTGAATGACGTTGGCCGTTGCTAAAGCCATTGGGTCTTCGCCTTGAGCACTTTCAATTAAAGCTTGAGATTGATTCTGCAAAAGTTGAATGCCTTCCGCATGATCTGGTCCCAATAGTTGGCTGTGGGCCAAGTGGTTGGTGACCGATTTGATCTCCTGACCGATAGAGAATAAATAAGGATAGTTTACTTGCATGAGTTCTCGCTGCTCACCAAGCGCCATAACCTGGCTGCGAAGGTACTGCATGTTGTAGCATAACTCTCCTTTGAGCGGATCGGAACACACAGAACCGAAGGCTGGTTTCAAAACAAACACCAAGCTAATAGTAGTAAATAAAATAGACTTTTTCATAGTCCCCTCCCTTTGGCTGACATCCAAGCAAAGAAATGTCGCAAAGACAAAGAGAATTCATGACGGGTGGTTTAATTTTCTCTTAGGGATGCGCCGACCCTGCGCTCCGTGGTTGGTGCGCAGATCCAATTTAGACGAGAAAACCCCGACTAGTTGGCCGGTTCGGTGCTGGAGACCGCTCGAGTATTCATTGGCACATTCGGGCAGAGACGCTGAATGGTTTTATCGAGAGGCACTGACTTCCAATAGTTCGTGCGAAGATCTTTCCAATGTGCCACCGCAGCCTCGCACTGATTTTGTTTAAGGAGAGCTAGGGCCGAGACGAAAGTGGCCTCCTCTATGAGGGCCCAGGTGGCATCCACCTTTTTGAGCTCAGCAATGACGTTGCTATCAGGGCGTTGCAGGTAAGTTTGGCGAGCCTCTTCATAACTCAGGAGTGTGTCTTTCATGCGCTTTTGTCCAAGTTTGAGGTACCATAAGGCTCGATCGGGAAAATGCTGTTGTGAGGCCGCTACGGAAAGATAAAAGGGTCCCCATGGACTGTCTGGGAATAAATCCGAAAGCCTGAGGGAAGCGAGTTCCAGTTCTCGATACTGCTTTTTTTGTAGGCATGAATTAGCTTCGCGCCCCAGTGCAGAAAGTGTATTGAGTGTTTCCAATGTTTTTTCATTGCAACTCTGGGAACTGATTTTGATCTCTGATAACGGGCGCCGGGGCGAGCTTTCCTCCCAGGTTGGCACATAAACTCGAAGTTCGGATCCATTGAGCTCAGGAAAAGGAGTTGCCAGACTCAGAGAGCGCTCAACTTCGATTTGATCACTGAATTTATTTAATTCCCCTAGGGCCAGTTCAAGCTCTTTGGGACGCTGTGAGAGGACGGGTAGAATTTGCTCAATCTCTTGCTGCAGAGACGCCATTTCTGGTTGATTGGTATCTAGGCCAGCAAGGGATTTTTGCAACTGAGTGACATAGTCAGTGTAGAGTGTAATGAGATCACGCACAGCTTCTTTACGTAACTCCAAGTTCTCGGATTTTTGCGAAATAGTATTCAAGACCTGAAGGGCCTTATCAAACTTTTCCGCTTTATAAGCCATCACCATAGCCAAACGATCCCCAGAGGCCTTTAGGCTTTGTTGGTAATACTCGTTTAAGAGCACTCGAGATTGCAAGTAACGGGCTTGGGCGCGGATCATGGGGGGGGTCGAGTCTTTGTTGAGTTTCAAAGCCCAATGATAACACTCAGACCACTTCTTGGCATGGCAAGCTCTGTCCGCCACTGCGATTTGCGACTGACTAAAGAAGGGCTCGACTCCTTTTTGGACTAAAGCCTCTTTTAATTTCTTTGCTCGGTCCGGCGAAAATGCCTCGAAAAACTTGAGCCGTTTTTCCAGCAGGGATTGTTTTTCTTCGGCTGACATTTTAGGTTCGAGGGCCTGCCACGCTTTCTCCGTGGCGTCCACTTGACCATACCATGATGAAATTTCGGCAAGTAATTCAAGGGATTCCCGTTTTTTAGTTTCATCTTGAGCGAACTCGATAGCCAGCTGCAGAGACTTTTGGCTGCGTGCAAGATCGCCTAATTGCAAAAATAATTGGACAGAGTGCTGACTCAATTTTTCCGCGTCTGAGAGCTTTTTGAGCGTTCGCATCTCTTTGGCCAAGACTTCCGAATCTTCAGCCGCTAAGCGATACTTTTTCTGCTTTTCCCATAGTTCAATAGCGAGATGAAGAGCTTCTAAGGCTTTTTCTTCCGGGCGGTGTTCTTCATAAAAAGCTTTAGACTTCACTGCGGCGAGTTCAAAATCCGACTTTTCAACGTGTTGCTGAATGATGGCTTGTTGAGCCGACTGATAAACAGTTTTAATTTTTAGGGCTCGTTCACCTTTGGTCACTTTTAAAATGGCGGCACTTGCGTCTGCTAAGGCCTGGTAGTCCTTCTTCGCACGGTGAATTTCAAGGATGAGATCTTCTTTCTTTTCTTTCATGGTATCTGTTTTCGTTTGCAGTTTGTTCAACCACTCTAACGACTGCACATAATCTTTGTCTTCATAAAAGAGGAAAGCCTTTTTATAAAAAGCGTCCTCTACAAATTCTCCCTTAGGGCATTTTTCGATGTAATTGTTAAGTGCCATCAGTAGTTTTTGGCGAAGGGTGGAGTCTTTGGCGTTCTTCTCCAGCATGCGGTCAATACCAACGATAGCTCCATAGAGGGCATCATGAAGGATTTTCGCCTCAAGTTTTTCAATTTTGCTCACGCCTTCGTAGTGCTCCACGGAGGCGCTAAAGTCCTTTTGTGAAAACAAGAAATCAGCATAAGACATATGCACGCCGACTTTCCACTGATCTTTAGACTCAAACTTTAAGTACTCTTTAAAGATAAAGTCGATCGACGCGGTGTCAGTCTGGGGTCGTTTTAGCTTGTTCCAGTTTTCCCACCATTCCACTACGAGGTCATTGAGTTGGGTAGGGTAGGTTTCCATACAGAATGAGAGAGTTTCTTTATTTTGATTTTTCCAAGTTTCTTTTTGGCAGAGCTTGGTGGCTTCACTGAGAGAGGCAATCACGAGGCTGGTTTTGTGCTGTTCATTCTGATGCAGCACGCGTCGCAAGAGAATTGACCCTGCCTGGGCATCTTCAGGGTATTCAACGATAAAAAGATTGAGAACTAAGTCCATCTCTCCGAGTTTTCCGTGGCGCTCATAAATGGCTGCAAGGTCCAACACAGTCAGCCCAATTTCTGTCTCGAGCAGGTGCTTAGCAAAGTATTTGACGGCCAGTTTGGGATCACCAACTTCGCTATAGAAAAGAGCGAGATCGCGCCGAGCCTCGGAACGCACATGGGAGACCAGCGGTCGTTCTCTTGACTGTGCAAGTAGTTTTTCCATTTTGCTGACGGCCTCAGGAGTGTTCTTTAAGTTGTAAGAACACCAAGCGCTTTTGTAGAGAGCGATCGGTGCAATTGGAGCGTTTGGCCAATCCTGTACACGATCATAGTGCTTTTGGCTCTCTAAATAGTTCTGCTTTATGAAGTAGAGCTCCCCAAGGGCCATATGGGCCTCTGGGAGTAATGGGGAGTTCGGATGTTTGGCAAGAATAACAAGAAACGTAGTGAGAGCTTCATCTTGCTCACCACGTTGTTCATGAGCAAACGCTAAGTTGAAGAGCACTTCATCCATGGCGATATATTGAGGAAATTTCTTGAGAATGGTTTGGTAGTTGGTAATAGCTTGGCCGAGATAACCCTTGGCACCGACGG
This sequence comes from Pseudobdellovibrionaceae bacterium, assembly GCA_044374645.1. GTDB lineage: Bacteria > Bdellovibrionota > Bdellovibrionia > Bdellovibrionales > Bdellovibrionaceae > CAUJGP01. Next base: position 4,687 of record JBILOD010000185.1, read on the forward strand.
CGGTCAGCTTTGGGGTTAGGATCTCCGCTAAAGTTTTTTCGCCTCGATACAAATCGACAAAGCGGCCAGTTTTGGCACGGCGTGAGTACAACTCTGCCAATCGAAATAAAAGGTCCGGTTCCTGCGATGTACCTTTGTATTTTTTCAAAAGCATATTGAGTTGGTTGATGGCTTTTTCTTCGCTCTTTGAAATGAGTCGTTCCGCTTCTGCGGCTGTTTTCAGGTTTTCAGCTTCTGTCTTTTTATTGAGCTGTAGTTCTGGAAGGGCGCCTTTCGGAGGCGGCGCCTTGGCCGATGCTGAAATTGATATTAATACTAAGCTGAATAACAGAGCTGAACGTTTCATAAATCGACCTCTAATTACTGGAGATAGTCGCTAGGCGCACTTTGATAAAACCAGCCACTGCGGCTGTTGAAAGGATTTGCCGCATCTTGGGGTAGGGGCAATCTTTATCTACCTGTAAAATAATCTCTTCCTTGTCTTTCTTTTTTTCTTTGAGAGCCTGAAGACCAGCTAGAAGCGGTTTGATGATTTCGCCCTGATCGAGCGATTCCGCTGCGACGGCAAAATTGTTAACACTCAAAATCTTTTTGTCATTTAAAGTGAGTTCAGTTTTTGAGAGCCCGACCATTGGAGCCTCTTCGGGGCCTTTATCGGAAATGGATGTTGGCATCCGCAATCCCATTTGGGGTTTGATTTCATAACTATTGGTTGAGTAGGTCTGCAAGAGAAACACCAACATGATGGTGAACATGTCTGTCATTGAATTGATATTCAACGCAAAAGTGGTATTAGGCTTTTTGTTAAATCGGGCTCTGCGGCTCATCTATCCCTCCAGCACATTGGCGAAAACAACATCAGGGTACATATAATCAGTCTCTTCCAACGTGCCAGATTGTGGGTTTTTAAATTTAAAACGTTCACCCGATGTGGGGCTCTTTCGAGCGGCATCGATGATTTTCACGATCACTTCATAGGGAACATCCCCTTGGGGCAGGAGTTCCAGACGGAATAATTCGGGAGCCTGTTTTTTGAGGCGCACCAAGTGTTGTTGAAGTTCGGCCAAGTTTTTCAAGTCCGTCGGAAAGTTTAAATGAACTTGATCCAGGTTTTTTCCGCCTTGAGTGAGTTTGAGATCCATTCCTTGAGTGGGATGAACGACCAGTTCGAGTTTGGGCATTTCCTCGGGCTTCTGATCGCTCACTGCCGCGGCGACCGGAGCTGGCAGTTCACTCTGAATTATAACGACGGGAACGAAGGCTGACGAAACGATCAACACAGGGACGAGCTTCACCATCACGGCCAGCAAGGGGGCTAAGTCTAATTCAAACTCATGGGATAAACCTTCGGATGCAACTTGTCGGCGGCGCATGGTGATCTCCTTTCAAAAACAGTTAAGCTCTGTATTGGCCGTTGCCAGAAACTTTTGGCAGCTCCGGACCAATATCCATAGCGTTGGCTGAAGTGACGGACATCATTGGGCTCACGCCCGTTAGGGTTTCTTCGAGTTTTTGCACTTGTTCATAAAGTTCTTCACCCAATTGATTTTGGCGCGAGACCAAGAAAGAATAAACAATCATCACTGGAATCGCGACAGCGAGACCCAGGGCCGTGGTGTACATCGATACCGAGATACCATGAGCAAGGAGGGCTTGTTTTTGTGATGGGTCGGCCGTGGCCACCGCTTGGAACGAGAGAATCAGACCGTGAATTGTACCTAACAATCCCAGAAGTGTTGCAACGTTGGCCAGCATTGATAGGTAATGAATGCGCTTGTTAAAGAGCGGCATGTTTTCGGAGAGCGCAATATCGGTGGCTTGTTGGATTGCCTCTTCTTCACGATCGGCTTTGAGTAAAATTGTTTTGAAAGCTCGCGCCATGGGTTTTTTGCCAAGCCCTTCACAGAGTAACAAGGCTTCTTCAAAACGCTGTTGGCTTACAAAATGCTGAACGCGCTTCGTGAAGGAGTCAGTGTTCATATGATAATCGAAAAAAAGTTTTTTAATTCGCTCTGCGATGATGGCCATTGCGAAAAAACCAGTAGCGATGATGGTCCAGCCAACGAATCCGCTATCGACGACAAAGTTAATAATCTGTTGCAACATAGTTAGCTCCTTATGCAGCCGTTATTTTTTTTGATAAAATTGTTTGAACCCATTGATCTAATTGCGCGTCGGCCCCTTCATCCTTTTCGTCAAAACGCACGCTGTACTGAAGGGTGGAGTTAAATCTTAAGCGCTCATTACTATAACGCTTTCCAGTGATGACACAGTGACAGCTAAAACGAAGTTCATTTTCGCCTTGGCTTTGAAAGTGAATATGAATGTTGTCGCCAGGTTTTAAGAATGGGGTGTCCAACTCCACAAGCGCTCCCCCTTGGCTGATATTCAGGGTGCGAGCTGTCCAAATATATTCATTGTTATGAATGATGACTGGGACCTCTTTGCGAACCCTGGGCCAGTGACGTCGGTTGAAGAGGGTGCAGGTTTCCGCTTTTTGAGAGAGTTCTGACATCACATGGGCCGAAAACTCCTCCGTTTGTATCAGAGGTTTCCATTGTCGGAGGCCTTGCTTCCAAACTAAATCATATTCAAAGGCCTTCTGCTGTTGGCGCAGGAGAATCATTTCTTCTACTGAGTAAGGTCCATATTTTTTGCTGCCTCTAGCGATGTACCATTCCTTCACGTAGTGCTCCGTCTTAAAGTTTTATGCCAGCAGGATCAAAATCGATGCTAATCTGCGAACCTGCCGGTGGAATGCTTGTTCCGTGGAACC
>JBILOD010000209.1:0-6907 GCA_044374645.1 Pseudobdellovibrionaceae bacterium
GCCCACTATCTGTTTGGCGATGCTTCTTACCTTGAGAAAATGTTTTCGCAATTGCTATCGAATGCAATCAAATTTACCCCCGAAGACGGCACCATCTTTATTAATCTGGAAGCAACGGAGGATAAAATTTCCTTCACGATTAAAGATACCGGTGTTGGCCTTTCCGGCAGCTTTATTTTACATGCCTTCGATGCTTTTCGACAGGAGGACAGTACTACCACCCGTTCTTATGATGGCCTTGGTCTTGGTCTCACAATTGCCAAGAATATTGTGAACCTCCATGGCGGAGAAGTGACACTTACAAGTCCAGGACGAAACCTCGGAACCCAGGTCTCTGTTGTTTTTCCTAAGCTAAAGAGGAATCCGATTCCACAAGTAAACAAAACTGAGGAGCAAGGACGTTCCCCTCATGAATTGGCTTTGCTTGGTGTAAAGGTCTTATTGGTTGACGATGTTGAGGAAATGCGTTCGCTCTTGACCCGATTAATTAGGAAGAGTGGCGCAGAGGTTTATGTTTCTGACTCCGCCAAGGATGCCTTTGAAAAAATACAATTTATCAGGCCCGACATTCTCATTAGCGACATTGGGATGCCAGGGGAAGATGGCTATAGTTTGATAAAACGAATTCGCAATCTTGATGTCACTAACGGTGGTCATACATCGGCCATCGCATTATCAGCTTATTTAAGCGATGAAGAAAAAACCTTCGCTCTAAATTCAGGCTTCGACTGTCACCTCTCTAAACCTGTATCATATGAAGCCCTCATCACCTGTCTGAGATCAATGCTCAAAAAATAACCTCATCACGAGGGTTAGATACACCACCAACCCCCTGGCTTTAAAGAGTTTATTAGATAGCTCCGGCATCCTTTAGTTTTTCAATCAAAGTTGTAAGGGTGATGAGTTCGCCCTCAATAAATATCTTTTTTACCTTTTGTTCCATCAGAAGGCGGCCGAGACGAAGCTCACCCTCCCTATCACCATTGCGCTTGGCCTGTTCTTTGAGTACTTCATTGGCCGTAATATCGGTTTTTACCTTTTCTAAATCGGCCTGATAAACTAAGGATTCGCTCTGTTTCTTTTGAAGTGGAGTTTGTTTTTTATCCTTATTCACAGCATTGAGCGAAATCCCAGCGTTCATCAGTCGCTCCGCTTCTTCGGGCGTATCGACTTTGTGTAAGGCATTTTCGTCGTTATGGTCTTTTTGTTGCAGATTCACCTTTGAGGACGACAATAACACATCAAGGAGTTCTATTGCATTGATGGCTCGAGCGTAATGATTCTGACCACGGGGATGACCGATATCATCAAGAACCCGATAGCTCACAGCTGAATGGAGAAGGTATTCCCCATCGGAGGTCCGAACATTGACCTCAGCCCCCAGTGCCAAAAGTTTTTTCACCAAATCCAAAGTGAGGGAGGAAGGCCAACCTTCATACTCCTCTACTCGTTGTGCCAACACCGACAGCCCACCTTTGTCGGTTGCATTAATGTTGGCACTCGCTCTCGTGAGTAACTCAATATGAGTGACCGATCTGGCAAAGAATAATGGAGTTCGCCCGTTTTGATTCTTAGCATTTACGTCCAGAGCTAAAGTGAGAAGGTACTGCAAGACAACGGTTTCACCTTCTTCTACGGCAACATGGAGAAGATTTTCTTTAGTGCTCGAGAGCCACTGAATGTTTGCGCCACCCTGAACAAACAACCGGACCACATCCACAAAACCATGGCGAACCGCCACAGAGAGCGGAGTCTCACCTTTGTTATCCTGCTCATCCACGCTCAGTCGAGAATCAAGTAATAGAGTGGCCATCGGCACTGATCGTACAAAATGCAAGAGATTTTGGCCACTCTCAGATCTCACTCCAACGCGAGCCCCTTTTTGAATGAGTGTTCTTACTAAAGACACCTGATCTTTTTGCACAGCCAGACTCAGCGGTGAACGCAGTTCCTTGTCTTGGAGATCTGGATTCGCTCCGCGCCCAATGAGTTTGGCCGCCTGCTCATACCGACCATCCTGGATGGCGGCCAACAGTGCTGTTTCACCATAACTGTTTTGCGCATCCAAATTGGATGTTTTTTCGATGAGGTAATCTACGATTTCGGTGCTCTTGTGATTTTTGATGGCGTACAACAGCAGCGACTGACCATGGTAAGCGGTGTCAACCGATGCCCCTTTTTGCACTAAGGTACGAAACAACACCAGATCGTCTTTTTCGACCACTCTTGAAAGTGCCGTCTCTTGAGCGGCATTCGCCGTATTCACATCGACCCCTCGCTCAATGAGGGCCGAAATGAGATTATAGGCTTTTTTCTCAATGGCCCAATGCAAGAGAGTGTCACCTTGACCGTCCTTATATTTTAGATCAACACCCTTTTCCATTAACGCTTGAGTGATTTCCAGGTCACCATTCACCAATGCCACATAAACTAATGGTTGGCCTTCTTTATCTTTGGCAGAATAATTCTTCACCTTCGCGAGCAATAATTTACTCAACTCTCGGTGTTGCATTTTCAAGGCCCGATGAAGTGGAGTTTCTACATTGGTACCCAAGTCTGCATTCGCCCCTGCCGCCAATAGGAGCTGCACGATTTCCAACGAGGAAGTGCGCACAGCTAAATAGAGCGAAGTTTCTAAATCGTTATTTTGAGCATTGAGATCCAATGCTTTAGGAATCAGTTTTTTGGTCGTGGAAGTCATCTGTGCTTGAATACTCAAATGCAAGAGGGTGTTTTGCTCACGATCACGCACTGATAGATCTGCACCGCGATCAATCAACAAATTGACAAGGCTTTCATTCTTTTGGCGAAGAGCCATTTGAATAGCCACCTCTCCTGCACTATTCTGTAAGTTAAGGTCCGCACCTTTGTTAATCAGCTGTTGGGCGAGCGAGGTCAGTCCATTGCTAATAGTGATGTGAAGTGGTGTTTCTCCTCTGGCATCCCGCTCATTCAACGGAGCCTTCCCAGAGTGGATGAGGTAGCCAGGAACTGATGGATACTCTGAAGCGAGTTGTCGAATGGTTAACGCATACATCAGAGGGGACTGGCCTTGTTCACTTTTGACATCCAGTGAAGCTCCAGCGTCGACAAGAGTCTTTATAACACCAAACTCTCGCGAACTGTTTTTAGCGAAAAACAAAGAGCTGCTCTCCATCGCATAAAAAATAGGGAGGATATCCTTTTGCGAACCAAAGGGTCTTACTGGTTGATTCACGCGTGCGCCTTTTTCGATGGCCTTTTTCACACAGTCGGCATCACCCCTGCGAATTAGATTTCCAAGCTCCTCCTGCCAATCATCCACAAAAGGGCTTAGACCAAAACAACGACCTGAGTCCGCTTTAAATCCATAATCAGGATCACCATTTGTGTTACCACCTCCACCTCCGGGTCTGCGGCCACTGGCGCCACCAATGGGGTCACTACAAGCAATGAGTGTAAAGATTGTAACTGCGCCAAAGAAAGTTCTCAGTTTCTGTGAACAAACCATTTAGATGCCTCCGACTAGCAATAGGGGGAAAACCAATTAAGCCAATCGTCTCCAGCTTGTCCAGCCCTAAGTTGTCTCATCCGTCGACAATGTATTAATAAGTACCTTGGATAACCGACATTACACTTGATCTTGTTCAAAGATACTTTGTCGCTCGTCGGCGATTTAGACCCCGCTAAACCTTCTCCTCGCTTCTCGAATATTTTAACATTCTCTGCGTCTAATGTCGGTTATCCAAAGCACTTATTAATTGCGAGGAAAGGGTGGGTGCACCCAATTTCACTGGCCCTCCCTTTGCAATTGGTGCAAACGAACTGCAAACGAACTGCGAGTCACACGTAAAAAGGAGAAAGTAGCCTATGGCGAATCCACTTTCTGGCGAAAGACTATTCACCGGGCGCCAATTTGCGACCGTATGCCGTAGGTCTACCTTAATCAATTTAACAAAACGGATTTCGGCACGGATTTCGGCATTGATCACTGGGGAACTTATTTCTCTTGCACTGATCACTTCATTTTTGTTTTTAGGCCTTTTTCCTGCAATAAGCTCCGCGCAGGTCTCTGTAGGGGGCACCTCGGGGAGGTCAGAGTGGACGGAGAATTCCAGAGATTTAAAGTCCACATCGACCTCTCCAGAAAACGATCAAATCCAGCTCCAGATCACTGTGGGAGAGTATTTGCAGGAGCTCGGACCCGCTCTTAACCGTGTCGATGAATTTCGCTTTATCAAACAGGTGGCGGACCGACTTGGAATCCGAGTCTACCTCTTTGGCGGCACCGCTGCGGCCTTCGCCCATTACTATAAATGGGATCTACTGCGCCAAAAGGGTGATCGTCGTTTTCATCCTGCACGCTTTGATTACTCTTACATTAATATTTATCGATCCACTCAAGATCTGGACATCGTCGTGGATGGGCCAGTGAAGGCGATCACTGAACTCTCCGCCGAACTCGTAAAACAGTATCCTTACCTCCAAGGATCAAAATCCCAAAAGAATGCATGGGAGGTTCGTTCTCTCCGTCAAGATCACGGGGGGAAATTGGCTCTACTCAATAATCCCGATTTTCTGGATCAGCATACTGATTCACAGTCCGTGGGAATGATTGAACTCACTGAGCCGTTGAACGCCGAGGGCCGAGTCAGGGATTTGCGAGACTGGGATAATCTCAAAAATTCGGGTTTTCTCAATGATATCTTAGAAGGAAAAATCCATTTTTATTTCTCTGATAAACATTCAACGACTCGTTATTTTCGGGACGGCCGAAATCCTCCCATTTTATCCGTTATCCGATATTTCATCAAAGTCGTCCAACTTGACCTTAAAATGCGAGAGGAAGACAGGCCCATTTTAAAAAAATTGATTGAAGAATTCGATCCCAAGTCGATTTCAGACAATTACTATTTAGTAAAATGGTTCACCGAAAATGGACCTAAACTTGTTCAAAACGCCCTCGATGTCGAAAAAGCCATTAACCTTATTGACAGCGAAGGACTGCGAACCAAGCTAAAAATGGTAGGTTCAGTCAATGATCAGGGTTCCCTCGCCTGGTGGATGAACAAACAACCACTCAAAAGCTTTGAACTCGGCAGCGTCACTAAACAGAATCAATTTCAAACGGCTAAAGATTTGAAAATCGATATTATTGCTCACGAAACCACTTCATTTCAGGTTTACGAGGCTATCACCCGCTCCCATCAGCTTATTCCGAATGTCCTCATTTCAAGAGCGGGTATCGCTGGCGAAGCTGCCGCCCATGGCACAGGCTTCTACGCAATGCTCGGTGAACGTTCGGGCTTTAGAAAAACCGGGTTTACCATACGATTTAAAGTCGATTCAAACGCCATTTTAGGGAGCGACTTTACGATTCACGGCTCCTATATTGTCATTATAAATCGAAATGCCATTCGCATTCTACCTGATGACTTGAAGATGAATCTCATTGAATATTATAATTGGTTGGGAGGTATCTCCGACCTCTCCAGGGATGACCTTGGAGTTTACCAGCGTTTGTCTCTGGCTCTGCGCCCACACTATCGGTCACCCACTCTTCAAGAAACTGAATTCATTGATAAGCTTTCATTCGACGAAATCAATTCACTCATAGCTAAAGACCCAGGCTTCCCAGGCAAACAATTTCTACTGAAGCAACTCCTGACAAAAATGAAAAACCCGACGGTCGATCAGGTCCTCAAAATTCTTGAAAATGGCAAACCAAGTCCGAATGCGGTTTCGTTTGATGACCAAGATTTACAGAAATTGTTCGCCGCAGATACTGGGCAAACTTTGATCGAATTCTTTCTCAATAGCAAGCCTACCATGTGGGACTTTAAGAAGGCCTACAGATTGGGGCTATTCGCCTTTAACGACGCCTCTTACCTTCGGACCATAGAACCTTTACTTTATTCAATAGACGATATCCTCGATGCTTTAAAACACTGGAAGAGGTACTCCCAAGAACCAAATCCTTCTAAAGAAACACTCAGGTTGCTTCGCTCCTTGGGATCTCTTTTCTTTCGCCTGAAACCAAATGAGGAACAAACCCAAACTTTTTATACTTTTATACCGGATGCGAAACTCATCCTTGGCTGGGGTGGTAAGAGATTTGATGATATTGCGGTTTTCACCGCGGCTTTAAAATCCGAATTCAAAGACAAACAATTGGGACCCAAAGCCACAAAGGTTTGGCAGGTACAAAGAGAACGCTTTTTCAAATTCTATCCAAACCTCCCCGATCTCGCCTACCTCGCCCGCCACATTCAATCCGCCGATTTGCATTTAGATTTATTGAGTTTTGCCGCCACCCAAGAAGGTCATCGACGAAAAGATCTCACACTATTTATATCGGCTATGACTTCCCCGCTCGCCCTCAGTGATACCTCACGGACCCAGTGGAACCAACACCTCCTGACTCTTTATGAAAAGTTTTTGGAACTAAGACCATCTGCCTCAGAAATTGGAGAGATACTTAAATCAAAAGCATTCACGACCGAAGCCCGTATCAGAGCACTTTCTGTGGCTCCCCCAATCGTTCGTTCATTGGTTGACCTCAACAGCCTTATCTTCAATATCAAAGATCCTAAAGTGAGGGATCATTTTTTTATGGTAAATCGTGAAAGCCTCATGCCCTTGTTTAACTCCGTTGATGCACTTTTACCCATTTTTTCCTCCATCAAAAAAATGGAGACGGCCGAAATTATCCTTTCTGGATTTGCTCTAAATCGACCAAACCACCCCAAAGAGTTGTTTCACCTTTTTTTGAATTCGCCAATCCAGAGTGTCCCCCCGAGTCTCTACACCTCCCTCGAAAACATTTGGATTCCAGCGTTTCAAAAGTTTTTAGACGAAAATCCACCTCTTTCCGATCTGACAAACGTTGTTCAATCTATTCCAACTCCCAAATGCTACAAAACCTACC
>JBILOD010000150.1:0-8192 GCA_044374645.1 Pseudobdellovibrionaceae bacterium
TGCCTGTCGAGATCAAAGAGCCACTTTTAGTTTCCAAAAGATCTGTGGTTGCATAACTACCCCCGCGCTTTTGGCTTACAGCATAAGATTCCAACTGTGTCCACGTTGTTCCGCCATTTTTGGTTTAGGAGATATAAACAGTATTTAGGTGGTCGGAGTTTTTATTGTTGTAGGTACGAAGCCAATGGAGGTTTGTGATCTTAGTGATATACTCTACACCAAAAAAATCAATTGTTTGGGCAAAGGAGTATTGAGATGTTGGATCATTCCACTTTGGCAGCAATGATGACTTATCGATTGCATTCGCCAGACGGGACCATGATTTTCCCCCATTGATGCTTTTGAGCGTGATTTCGGGAGAAGTGCAGCCTCCATTTGTAGGACAACTCGGAATGTTCTTACCGCTAGCAAAATATGAAACATATAAAGCGTCGTGAGCATCAATCTTAAATTCAACGGAAGTCGCAGAATTAGTAGGATCACTAAATAGCACATGTTCACTCATTTCAAGCCATGAGTTTCCATTATCGATACTTGTTCGGAGTTGAAACTTAAAATCAAAGTGATGGTCCCAGAACGTGTTGAGGTTATAAAGCACTCCGGAAGAGTCGACTAAAATGGGGTGGGCAAAGGTGTGAACAGTGCTGCCTTTCAATGGATAAAAGATTTGGGAGGTATCAATAAAGGAATGAACCTCAATCGATATCTGAGCTGTCGCCCCCACTGAATCGGTGACCATGAAAGTGTCTGTGGTAATGCTCGTTGCGGCATATGGGGCAGTGTATTTGGAGTTAGCTTGGTCCAGAGTACCAGTGCCGACGAGTTGTACTTGGTAAGGTGCGACACCCCCGGTGATCTGATAGGTAAAACTTTCACCAGAGTTCATCACAAGCAATTGTGTGTTGAGGGACTGCCCATTGTAAACAATAGATAGGGTGAGTTTACCCTCATAGCCGCCACCATTGCCACGAGCTTTCATCGGAAAGTCATCAGCAATCAGCGAGGCGGATCCATTATAACTACAGTTTTGAAAGGGAATAATTAAAAAGGCAACCATCAAGAGAAAGACTCCTGACATTCTTAATCCTAACAATCTTGATTTGGGAACGAGCTTTCTGAGCTGGTTCATAAGTTCTCCCCCCATCCGACTTTACCCCGGAATTTACCCCACACTGTTTATTCTAAGCTTATTGCATCCTTAAGTCAGTTTTTTTACCCTTAGTCTCAAAATAGGTCAGTCTTTTCAATAAACAAACGAACTTTAGTCTCAAATCTCATCTTAAAAAGTGATAATAGGTGCTTCGACCCCGTCCTTTTTTGATGATGAGTTTTGATTCTAGCCATGATTGTATTAGTTTGGTGACTGAACGCTGGCTCACACCAAGAGTGTTCGCAATTAAAGGGGAGGTGAGTCGTTTGCCCTTAAGTTGCTTTTTAATAATGTCGAAGGGTAAACGATGGACAGAGGTTATTGGCTTAGTGGGGTGAAGCAGAATTCCCGCTCTTGGCACCTCCGATACAAGAATAAAATCTCCTTTTTCTATTTTAACATTAAACAAAAAATGATTCGTTTTTGAAAAATGATTGAATCTCGAAACCAACGAGCGGACGCGATGGGGAGAGTGGAAGGGGTCGAAGTATTCATCCGGATACAAGCGCGAAAAAACGACTCCCATCCTTGGGGGACGATAGATATCGTGAACCAGAATCTTAAAAAGACGATAGAATCGATCCTGTTTTCTGAATATGCTTTGGGGATCTGATAAATCAAAATGAATGGTGTCGGGTTCCTTAAGCTGATTGTTTGGAGAAAAACGAAACATCGGCAGTTCAGGGGTTTTGACCTGATATAGCTCGATCATTCTTTTTCGATAATTCGGATAAGGAGTCCCCCAAAAAACACGTGCTAAGAGTGAGTTATCATGGGTGAGCCGTGCCATGTGAAAGTCACAGTCTCTTATGGTTTCCCAGTTGCGCAATCCTAGTGCTTGCAATCGGACCTCTATAAGTCTCTGAGGATTCAGATTTAGGGGATCTTGTTCCATCAGATCAATCACCGCTAGCCACTTGTTAACGTACAGGAGATATCGACCGGCATGGGATTTCAGGAGGTCCTGGGCCTTTAGCAGACTCTCTTTTGCTTCGGGGATTCGATGGTTCTGCAGGTGAACTTGAGCTTGAAGCTCTTGAAGGTTGGCATAAAGGACCTTGAAAGTTTCGCTGCCGCTGAGTTCAATTTGTAGTTTATCAATGTGTAATTGGGCACTGGAAAGCCTGCCTAGAGATGTTAAACCAGCAACTAAATTTATTAGACCTACTTTACGTTGATAGTCAGTGAGACCAGGCTGCTTAATGTACCGTTCGATGTGTGGAATGGCCGCACGATAGTTCCATTCTGCGAAACTGATAAAGGCTTTGGCCAAAAGACTTTCAGGCCTGCTATTCGGTTTTTTTAAATAAATCTTAGCTTCTTCGAGAGAACCAATGGTGGTCAGTGAGTTTGCGTAGACAACGAGAGCTTGGTCAAGGATCGGCTTGTTCTCCTCGCGGAATTTCAGAATCACTTTATGGAGTAATCGCATGGCCAATAATGGTGCATGATTTCGATTGGCAAAGTTCGCCAAGGTTGTGAGTTCTTGGTCGCTGAACGATTTGATTTCCAAATCCTTGAGGTAAGACAGTACGAGTTGTCTTTGGCCCTGCTTGGTCCAAAGTTCGAGCTTTTCGGCCTCCATTTGAAATGAACTTTCAGTTGTCAAGTCAGCTCCCATTCTCTTTGAGACTTTGATGGAAGTGGATCTTAAGGAAAGTATGCCTCAATCCTTTAAAATGCGAAACTAATATCCTCGGACTCAGGAAGAGGTTATTAGGGGAAGGCCATCCTGGCCAACTCAATTTTAATTTTTGTGCGGTTCAATCATCAACTTTTAAACTAGGCGAAGGTCGGTCTTTGGAATCGCGTCTTCCATTGAGAGAGTTTTAATTTCATGAAGCCGAGTTTGAGTCTTTGCAATGGGCCGCGATTGCCCCAGAATAATGTTCCTGTCTTTCCGAGGAGAGTATAGGTATCAAATTGGGTGTAAAACGGAGCGTAATGGCTCCCGTCGAATCGGTCCAACAAGATTAAGAGTGCATTGGCACAGATTAGTCCCGTTGAAATAGAACAAGCTGAGGCGATGGAGGTGGGACGCCCACTGATCAATGTCTCTGGATCAAATTCTAAGTAGCGGGTATGGAGAGCTTTTGGTGCCATTCCAATCGCAAATTTGCAGATTTGGGTAAAGTAGTCATCGCTATCGGTAAAATCATAATAGGAGTCGAAACTCATTTTGTTCGGGCTGAAAATTTGCAAGGTTCCCGAATGTCCCGCAGGCACTGAGAATAGGGCGGATTTTTTCTGTTTTCTGGCTTCTTGATGCAACATTCGATGGGCGTCGATTGAAAAGAAGTCAATGGCATCGAGTATGACATCCGATTTCTGAATGAATTCCGAAATATTTTTAGTATTTAGCCCCTCAGAGTAGGTGGTGATTTCGAGGTGGGGATTAATCTCAAGGAGCATTCTTTTAATACCCTCGATTTTAGGTTTGTTGAGGGTGGTCATATTCGCGCCCGCCTGACGGTTAAAGTTTGCAAGCTCGTAAATGTCGAAATCAGCAATGATGAACTTTCCAATTCCCATGCGTGCGAGTGTCAAGGCATAGCTGCCTCCAACGCCCCCGAGTCCAGCAATTCCGACAGAACAGTCCTTCAGTCGGAGGGCTTCGTCGTGACTGATAAGGCCTATGTTGCGGCTAAAGGCTTTTTCAAAAAATTGTTTCTTTTCCATTTGATTTCCCCTTGTTTATGTCTTGTTCAAAAGTTTAAGTTTGTCCGATGGTTTATGCTGTCATTCTTGTCTGTGGGAATTGAATAACATTGGCTTTTGGGTCATTCCCGAGTTGTAGAAAACCGATATATTCCATCCACCCATCGTCAGTTGCGATCACTTTGAATCCAGCTTCATTATTGAGGTTAGACCATATCTTTTGAACTTTTATTTTGGAAGTGCAGAAGGGCCCCAGGTTTGCCATTAGGACAAATTCTTCAGTTTGTTTTATCGAATCGTTAGGGACTAGCGACAAGTTTCTCTCTTTGTTTGGTCGCTCTTTCATGCGGAGCTTCAAGCCTTCAGCAGAGATATTGAGAATTTCAACTGATTGTTCGCAGTTCTTACTCAGCAATAGACCGTTGGAACACATCGCAAGTCTTTGATTGGTGCTGCCTCCAGAGCGACCTTCGGAGGGAGGGGTTTCTGGAGCGATCAAAGGAGCGCGATAACATGGATTAATGATCGAGTGATAGATTGTATCCATGAATTGGAACGATTTTTCTTTATGGATCCAAAAGTAGTAAAATAGATTTTGTTTGATTGGTTTTGCAGCATAGCATTGGCTATGGAGATGATAACACTCATCCAAGTTTAAAGTGAGTCCCTTGACGGGCAGATTATTGGCAAAGGAGTAACCCTCAATCATTTGTTGTTTGATGGGCTTGAATAACAAAAAGTCTTCATAGAACTGTGACCAGCTGGAGTGTGCGACGGCAACAACTGTGTTTATGCCCAAGTGGTTAAGCGTGGTTTCGAACATGTATTTCATAAATGGGAAAAAGACTTGTCCTCGCCACTCTTTTTTAATGGCCAGCGCTGAGATTTCTGCAAGGACACGGTTATTTTTTCTGTACTCACTGAGGTCATAGATTTTGTCCCCAGGCAATCCGCGTTTTGAATCCCTAACAACTGTTACCGTTCCCACCACCTCACTGAAGTGTTTGACAAGTAAGATGACACTGGTGGGTTCGTGATGGTATTCTGTGATTCGCATTCGTGTTGGATTTTCGTTCATTAGACCAGTCTCAACATAAGCGTCATGTAAAATCTGAAAAGAAGCGCGAAGTTCTTCTTCGGTGTCCGCGACTTTAAATGAGAGTCCTTCCGGGAGGGAATATTCAAGATTTAGAAAGGTGCGACTAATTGGGGCTCTCATTTTTTTGGGGAGTCTGTTCGCAATTCGCTTAATCATGGTTTTGAGTTTCATCTTGTCCTCCTACTTTGGTCATGTGACCCTACAACTTCAATTTAGGCCGAAAGGGCAGGAGATTGAAGTCACAAATTCTTCCCGAAGTTCGGAGAAAGCAGAGGGAAAACCATAATATGGAAGATATGAATCAATTTGAGATGGAATTGTTTCTAGCTTAAAACTTATGAAATCCCTCAATATGAATCGGAAAGCGGCTTCTATGTATTGGAGAGTGAGCACTAATCTCGACGGCTGGTCAGTCAATGTCCTATTCCCGGCAAATGTTTTGCAAAGGTGCAGGATCAGGTACTTGCGCTTTGAAGTTGAAAGCGATTTGGCTCTGAATCAGTCATTGGATGGGGTTACTGTAAACTCCACCTGTCAAATTACTTTTCAGCTGCCTGACAATTTTATCGATGGACCTTTTTAATTTGGTGAGAGGGCGTTTAATGACATTAAAGCAAGTCTTTGGGGCTCAACAAAGGGAATTTAGCTATGGTTGGTTTACTAACGAGTTTTCTAATACCACAAGCGGTGGCAGTTCTTGGGCTCCTATTGATAACTCTGTGGAGTTTCGTCGGTCATTCGGTCGAGCCAACAAGTCTCACGATCGATCAGTTTAGAGCTTTGGCTCATGATCTCTCCCATAAAGTGACGTTGTTTAATGATGCTTGGGACCAAGATCCCGAGGCTGAGTTTTATGGTGGTACTACAAGAGATTAGTTGTTTTGGATAAAAGGACAACTTCTCAAAGGCAACACTCCCGCTGATCTAAGGAAGCTTTCCATCATTGATCCGCGTTGGTTCATCGTGGGCGACAGTGATGTGGATATTATTTCAAGGCAGAAGGTGAGTCTTGATGCCGCCCACTACGGAATCACAAAGATTGATTCAAGAGGACCAGATCTTTTTGATCCTGAGACTGAGGAGGGAAGAAATGAACGTCTTCAAGGATATATCCCAGTGGAAAAGATCCGTCTGAGTCGCCTAGGCATTGTTCCGACGAGCGAGTTTGGCGACGGTGTTGCTGAGATTCTAACAGGTCAACTGACGATTTCATTTTCATCGGACGAGGATTTCCGCAAAACCCACTAAGCCCAACAAAAATTGAACCATCCAGTTCTTTTGGCGCTGCGATTTTTGCGATTGCAGTCGATGAACTATTTCTACCAGCATGGCCGTGGCTATCCGGACACTTCTATTCTTTTTTCCCTTGATAGCAGAACGGAAAAACAGATCCGTCAAGTCATTCAGTCAGTGCTTGATCCCAGGGTGCTACAACCCTATCTCGCACAACCCAATTTCAGAAAATGGATTAATGGAACGATACAAAAAGGCTTTCGCTCGTACACGAACCCCACGGCTATGAAGCTTTTGATGGAGCATTTTGGGGCGGATTTGTTGCCAGTTCTATATCCGAACCTCATTGAACCATTCAATCAATATCTGTTTGTTGCCTACTATAACTATAATGAGGCTGATGAAAATTTGCGGCAAGCTGGCAATTGGCAATGTTGAACTCTGGTCAACCATTGAATCGTCTGCTGCAGGAAATCGCTGATTCTGATTCGAGGCTGATCGGCGGTACCGCACCTATCAATATTTGGTCCTTGCTCGTCGGCCTTTCAAAAAATGAACACCTTTTCTCTAAAAACGGGGGAGACCTTGGGATCAGTGATGAGCGAGTGCGTGATCTACTCGGGGTTGTCTATCTGATTCGTCAAGATACTGAAGCCCGACCTAAGGTCGAGGTGATTCGTCAGCTCACTCAAACACTCTTGCGTCTGGAGGAAGGAAAAATCAACTTACTTTCTTCGAAGCGTTTGGCGGATATTTTAAATGGGTCTCATCATGCCAACATTGCAATTTATGAAGTGCCATTTATGCGTCAAATCCTTTTGGAGTTGGGGAGAATATTGGGCCAGTCGGAGCATCCTCAACGAAAAACAGCCGCCTTTCAGGGCTTTTGGTGTTTTTTGCGAAACATCAGGAGTACAGCCGTTCCAAAAAAATACAGGATCTGGCGGTTCGTCTCATCGAAGACTACCGTGAAAATCCCGACGAAAATAGCCTCATTCCCGAAGATGTTTTTCGTGGATTCATCATGCTGGCGAGTCAGGTTCCGGAGTGGGCAGAGAGAGAGGATATCTCCAATATCATCGATCAAGCCATTATCTACGCTGGTGGTATCGACCGAGCAGAATATTTCAGTTTTCTAACTGCGGAACCATGGAGTCTCAATCCGCGATCCGCCTTATGGCTTAAGGCTTCCCCTCTTTGGCGTGATATAGATCGGGAAAAAGTGATTCGCTCCAAATTCGAAAATTTTAAGCTGAGTTGTAAAGCTCAGCTTAAAAAAATAGTTAGTCCAAAGTGATGGAGGTAGAGCCTTTCAAAGCCAAAAATTCCACGACTTAGTGTCTCTATTAGCTTAATTATTTTTAGCCCCAGCCAATAGCCACTTTTCGATGGCATCTAAATAAGTCCTCTCTAGATATCCACTTAATGGCATCGGCGCTAACGCGTAAGCAGACCCTGAGTCAGGGCTAGATCGTACATATAACTTATGTGCCGAAAGATCACTGCGCCCAGGTATAATTATTCCCCTATTAACCATTCCCTGGTAGTCAGCAAGATCAAAGTTTGCCTGTTTATCGACACTGTTGTGACAAATCTGACATTTAGTACTCAGGATTCCGCCATTGCTTGTCATCAGCTTCGCAAAGGTCACTTCACTAGACGGTGCTGGTTCGTTGTAATCGGGAAGCGTCAATACAACCTGAGAATTTGAACCAAGAGTCAGACCACCAGAGACATTTGTAAGCTTGAGTGTCAGGGTCTTATTAACGTCATCGCGTAAATCGTCGGAGAAAATTATTTGAAACGCTTTCGAAAATTCGACGGAAGTAAAGACTTGTTTCATTGGTGATTTAAATCGGTAGTCCCAGTCAAAGCGATTGTATAAGATATTCTGCCGCTGAGGGTTGGGAGTGGTTGGTCCTTTTGCCACTCCAGATTGTGCTTCATCACCAACTGCGACCACATCGACTGATGCTTCCTTCACCAGGTCTCCGTGAACGATGATTGCAACGGAGTAAGGAGCCCCATAACCAAGGCTTGATTTTGCAATTG
>JBILOD010000152.1:0-8186 GCA_044374645.1 Pseudobdellovibrionaceae bacterium
CAATCACGATGGTTGGGCCGAACGATATTCGAACAAACCGAACTCTAAAGCAACATCCCTCGGCTTTTATCTCACCGATACCACCTACACAGGAAGTCATGGGACCTCTCTCAGAATGGATGGATTAAGCACCACCAACAGTAATGCTCGGGCTCGAGCCATCGTTGTTCACGGTGCCGACTATGTATCCGATGCGCGCAATAAACTCGGCCGGAGCTGGGGCTGCCCCGCTCTTGATCTTCGACACGCCCGGCGAGTCATCGACAGAATTAAACATGGAAGCTTGATTTACGCTTGGGCCGGCCAAAAAACCGTTGAACAAAGGCAAGTGGCACAAAGATAGCATCGCTGTGTTCACTGCAACATGACTTCAAGCAGTAGCCCTGAGGTTCACTAGTTTTTTTGAGGAGGCCCTCAATAGATTACGGCAAGACTCTCACAATGAATCGGGATCTCACGCGAAAATTCTTTTCTTTTTCTGTTCCCTCATCGGTCACTTCGGTGGCTTTCACGAGAACTTCACCGGTGGCCGCAATTTCGGGTTTTTCAGGATCGGCCAGTGGAATTGAGCACGCCAAGCGACATTTTGGATTACTGACGATCGTTCCTTTTTCCTTGAACCCACCCGCTTCAAAATACGCGTCATTGGGATTATTAATGGGATACTCAAAAAGAGCTGGAAAATCTCGGGTGAGATCGCAAGTGGTCTCGCCTCCAGCAATTCCTCCTCCTTTAAACTTGATTTTCAACATATGCACATAGAGTTTTGTATCTTTGGTCCATTGAATTGACATTTTATTGAATAAAACGACGGGGCCGCTCACATCAGGGGTCGCATAACCACCATCGACGGTTCGAATTCCGTTTAAAATCTGAATACAACTGTAGGCATTGAATTCCAGGACCAAACTCTCTTTAGGTATCATTTTAATGATCAATGACTCCTCGGCTTTTTTTCCGCACGAAGCCAAACCACCAAAAAGCAAGGCAAGTAAACCCGCCTTAAAAACAAGCTGTTTTGCTCGATTCACTGCCCCTCCTCCCCCGCCAATGGCTGTAGGTTTTAGTTTATAAGCCATTAGGCCAACCCTCAACGACCGTAGAAGGTTTCCTGAAAAAAACTCGACCAAAGTCATTAAACTCACCCTACAGAAACAGGAAGTCTCAATTTGAAACGAAGTTCACCCCCCTCAAAAAAGGGGTTAAACCCTTTCAATCCGGGAAGGCACCAGCAATTTTTTGATTTTGGGACAATCTTGCGATAAGCATTGAAGGCACTCATTATTTGCACTGAAAGGGAACAACTAGTATGGCCGAACCACGCCGCATTATCGTCACTGCCGCTCTCCCCTATGCCAATGGCCAAATTCACCTCGGGCACCTCGTGGAGTATTTGCAAGTCGATTTCTGGACCCGGTTTCAAAAAATGCGCGGCCATGAGTGTCGCTATATTTGCGCCGACGATACCCACGGAACCCCCATCATGGTCCGTGCTCGCCAAGAAGGCCGATCCCCAGAAGCTCTGATTGCACAATCCGCTCAAGAGCATCAAAAAGATTTTGGTGATTTTCTGATTCAGTTTGACCATTACGGCTCAACTCATAGCGAGGAAAACCGCGAGCTTATCGCCGAGGTTTACAACGCTGTTAAAGAAAAAGGCCACATCAAATCTCAATCGATCGAGCAGCTCTACTGCGAACATGATAAAATGTTTTTGCCTGATCGTTTCGTCAAAGGCACCTGCCCTAAGTGTGGAGCCGAGGAGCAATATGGTGACTCCTGTGATAAGTGCGGTGCGACCTATTCACCCGCAGAACTCAAAAATGCGCATTGCTCATTGTGCGGTAACAAGCCGGTGATCAAATCCTCCGAGCATTTATTATTTCACCTTCAAGATTTTCAAGGCTTTTTAAAAGAGTGGGTGCCTCAACACACCCAAAAAGAAGTCGCCAAAAAAATGTCTGAGTGGCTTGATCAGGATTTGCGTGATTGGGACATCTCACGGGACGAGCCCTACTTTGGATTTAAAATTCCAGGTTACGATAACAAATATTTTTACGTCTGGATGGACGCCCCCTTGGGTTACATTGCTTCGACCTGGCAGTGGTGTAAACTGAACGGCAAAAAGCTCGAAGATTATTGGTCGCATAAAAAAAGCGAAATCTACCACTGTATTGGTAAAGACATTGTTTATTTTCACACCCTCTTTTGGCCTGCCATGCTCAGTTGTTCTCGGTTTAAAACGCCTAATGCTGTTTGGGTGCACGGTATGCTCACAGTGAACGGCGAAAAGATGAGTAAGTCCAAAGGGACCTTCATCAGTGCCCGCACCTATTTGAATCATTTGTCACCGGAATACTTGCGCTATTACTATGCGTGCAAACTTTCAAACACGGTGGATGATCTTGATCTCAACCTCGAAGACTTCACGCAACGGGTGAACAGTGATTTGATCGGCAAAATCACCAATCTTGGATCTCGAGGGGCACAAATGCTCACCAAAAAAATGGATGGAACGATGAGCGCACCCGCCGCCGATGGTTTAACCTTGATTCGAAAGGCGCAAGCGGCGTCTGAAACCATTGCTGAGCTTTACGATCAACGCGAATTTTCTAAGGTCATCCATGAAATTCGTAACATTGCCGATGAAGCCAATAAGTATTTCGATGAAAAGGCGCCGTGGAAAACTCTTGAGACTGACCCCAAAGGCACCAAAGAAGTCGTGAGCACCATTCTGAATGTGTTTCGCATCCTTAGCATTTACCTGAAGCCGCTGTTGCCAGTCTATGTTAGCAAGGTCGAAAAACTTTTTGGCGAAGCTCCCTACACTTGGTTCAATGTGGCCCAAATATTAACAGATACCACCCTCAAGGAGTACGAGCATCTAGCTGTTAGAATTGACCCTGTCAAAGTCGCTGCCGTGGTTGAAGAAACTAAGAAGCTTCAGGAAGCTAAAGCCGCAACAAGCACAACGACGACTCCCAGCCCCTCTGCTACCAACAAAAAAAATCCCCCTGACACCAAAGCCAACAAAGAGCGCACCGCCGTTGGACAAGCACCTACTATAAGCTTCGATGATTTTGCTAAAGTTGATTTGCGAGTAGCAAAGATTGTGGAGGCTGAAGTCATTCCTGAGGCTGATAAGTTGTTGCGACTCAAAGTGGACCTTGGCGAAGAAAAACCTCGTCAGATCATCGCCGGAATTCGCAGCGCCTACCAACCACAGGATCTCGTAGGCCGCCTCACAGTGGTCGTCGCTAACCTCGAACCGCGAAAAATGAAGTTCGGAGTTTCTGAGGGAATGGTTCTCGCTGCGGGGGCCGGTGGTAAAGAGCTTTTTATTCTGAATCCAGACCAGGGTGCAAAACCTGGGGATGCAGTTAAGTAAGACGACATGGATCTCAAGAACCTTTGGGAGCGTGCCAATGAAGTGGCTCGCTCCTTTCAGATGGACACTCCTCAATCCAAAAAGTTTCAAGACCTCTTAATTGAATTCCAACGCCTGCAATATCACAATGAACCGTCTCTACAGAAGATCGGTCGTTTGGCCGTCATTTTTGAAGGCCATTGGTCTCATCGTCAATGGTTGAATTTATTGGTGCCATTGGAACGCTATTTGGATCGGCGCCTCACTGATGTTGAACTCATTGGCGCAACTCCGGATGGACTTCAGACGGAGCACTACAAACTTCCCTTGTATGTGATCGCTGATCATTGGCGCTCAGCCTTTAATGTGGGCGCCCTGTTTCGACTGTCCGACGGATTTGGCGTAACTAAAATTTATTTAACAGGATACACTCCAACTCCAGAACAGCCCGCTGTACAAAAGACGGCGATGGGGAGCATTGGTCACACTCCTTGGGAGCATCGTGAGTCCACCACGGAGTTAATTCAGGAGTTAAAGCAACAGGCAATGTCGGTGTGGGCGCTGGAAACCAGCGCTCGGGCCGTCGATTTAGGCGCTTGCGAACTCCCTGCTCCAATGGTTATTGTCCTGGGGAATGAACGTTTTGGTTTAGATCCAAAAGTGCTGGAGCTATGTGATGGAGTTCTTCGGATTCCGTTAAGGGGAGTTAAGAATTCGATGAATGTTGCGAATTGTTTCGGTATTTTTGCCTATGAGTGGTGTCGACAACATGCCACTTTGGACAACAGTGGCAAACTTGCTGCCGCTTCTTCTTATGATCGACCGGCCAAAGAGTCTCCCCGATGAGTCAACAACATCAATTTACCTTAAATGCCATTGCGGTCTTTCGGTGCTCGAAAAAACAAACTCTCGAAGCCAGTTCCCAGGGAACCCTTGATCCCAATTCACAGGGATCGATTGACCTCAGTCACCTCCCTCAATCTTCAGAAATGCTTCAAGGGCTCGAGGGTTTTTCCCATCTTTGGATCATTTTTATTTTTCATCAGACCGAAGGTCATTGGAAGCCAATGGTTTGGCCTCCGAGAGCTGAGCGTAAGGTGGGAGTCTTTGCATCGCGAAGTCCTCACCGACCATCACCCATCGGAATGACGGCTGTGAAGATTGAAAAAATCGAAGGCCCAAAAATTTGGGTTTTGGGTCACGACCTCATCGATGGCACCCCCATCTTGGATATCAAGCCATACCTTGCGTATGCGGACAGTTTTCCTGACAGCACCCATGGGTGGGTGGAGCATGCCCCAGTGTATGACGTGCAGTTCAACTCAGAAGCAAAAGCGGCTCTCCAATGGTTGAATGAGCACGGTTTAACGGAGTTTACAGCAACGCTTCAGCAACAATTGCGCTTTCATCCCACAGACCATCGCCGTAAGCGGGTCAAACCTCTTAAGGATACCAATCCCTCCTTTTTGATTCCACGCTTTCAGTTTGCCTACCGCACCTGGCGCGCGCTCTTTGAAGTCAATGAGAGTACAACTGTGGTGAACGTCCTCAAGATTTATAGTGGATACTCCCCTGAGGAATTGACCAATACTGCCGACCCTTACGAAGACAAAGAACTTCATCGCCAATACTTATTGGATATCTCAGAGGAGTGACGAAGAACGGCCTTTTCGAGAGGGGCCGGGAAAGTTTTCTAATCCAACCTGCTTGGAAACTCATTAGTGCCCGTCTCGGTATGGCCCTGGTTTTGCTGTAAATGACCCCATCAAGGAGTTCAACTATGACAAACAGATTTAAATGCATCTCATCGATGTTCAGCATCCTCACCGTGATTCTTGCAATTTCGACGGCCTCCGTTCAGGGATGGGCTGGCCAACAGTGCATGAATGTCTTAAAAACACCAGAGATCTTCCGGTTGGCTAAAGACTCTCACAGCAAACACCCAGAGGAATTTCAACGCTATATAGAGGTGTTTGTGGAAAGTGGATTTTTCTTAGGCCCTAAGATGTTGGAGGTTTTTGAAAAGCAACTCATCAATGACGGTTTAATTACCTATGATGTGAACCGAAAATCATTTGTCGCCACTAAGGAGCAGGCCAAGCGTAATCATGAAGTGCTCACGCAAATGACGGCTGCCCCGCGAGAACAACTGATCATTTTGAGTGGCAAAATCCTCGAAGAACTAAAAATTAATTTAGCGCTTGATCTCCCTCCCGGTTCTGAAAAGTTGTGTGCTGAGTTAATGGAACAACATGCCTTCAAAGAACGACCATGGGATCATCGTTCCTACACTCTGGAGCAGCTCAAAGAGAATCACAAAGTCCTGTCAGAAATGCTCCGTTCATCAGAAGGCCAGGCACTGGTGGCCGATATGATTCTAGAAGCGATACCTCTTTGGGCCCATATGCTCAGCAAACTATTAATCTACAACAATAAAGAAGTTGATTTGGCGAGTGCCGTAGCTGGCAAAATTGGATGGTCTCTGGTTCTTTCAACAGCCGTTGGCTATGTGGACCCGGTGATGGTGACGCAAATTGCTGCGGCGGCTGCAGGGGCTTTGATAGACATGCCTGGCATGAATAAAACTATCAGCTATTTCCGAAATCGTGAGATTGCTAAACTTCAACAAGAAGTCAGCTGGAGTTTGGCGTCTAAATTGCGCTGTGAATCCCATCAATGCGAAGAGGTTGATGCACAGAAGACTGCGCCCTAAACCTACTCGCACTATTGCAAAAGTTTATATTCCTGCGTGCTAACATTCATATGATTGTCATCACGCAGATTTACAAACGATAAATTCAATGAATAATACAAAAATCTTAATCGCATTTTTTCACCTGCCAAACATTTTTTGTCGAATCTCATTTTGAAACGCCCGTGCTCAAATTAAATCCCGATTAACTGCTCCGATATTGCAATGTCACTCCTTTAACCAATCTCGCTTTGCGAGATCCAAAAAGGAGATTCCTGTGACTTCAAAATGGATTATCATCACATTACTAGGATTTTTCGCTGCGTTTTCAAACAGTGCCTGGGGCGCAAAAAAACCCAGAGCAATACATCGATCCTGTTCTGTATCCAATTCCGTACCTCCTAGTCCCGTGTCCATTCAGAATGTCTCGGTCTCTGGGTCTGGATGTCCGGAAGGCTCGGCAGCCATTATTATTTCTCCAGATCAAACGGCTTTTTCGGTGTTACTCGATCAATCCATTGCACAAAGTGATACGCAAACCCCTCTCACACAAAAGGTTTGCGAACTCACCATTGTAAGCAAGGTCCCTGCCGGCTGGAAGTTCAATTTGCACACAACTGATTTTCGTGGTTTTTCGCAAGTTGACCCTGGCAGCGAAACGTTTCAGCGAACATCCTATTATAGCCTATCTCAAAGTCAGAAATGGTCTTTAATTCGTCAAAGTAAAAAGACCTTTACGCCTAATTTTAACGACAACTACTTTATCGAACACCTATTGAAAACAGAACAACCCCGTCGGGTTCGCTGTGTCGATCATTTAGAAACGATTAAGGTGCAAGTTCAACTCGTCGCCCGATCAAACAAAAAGCGTACGACATCGGCTCAAATCGCTTTGGATTCTGTGGACGGAATAGTCGAAGGCACCAAAGAAGGTGTTTGCTCGGGAACTTAACTAGATAGGCTATCGAAAAATCTTGAAATGCGATTTCTTTGGGTTAGGATAAACTCCAAATGACTATGAAAAAAGATGTTGTGATTATTGGTGGCGGTATCATTGGTATGACCCTTGCCTATGATTTGAGTCAACGTGGTGCCCAAGTAACCCTGATTGAAAAAGGTGAATTGGGTCACGGCTGCTCCTACGGAAATGCAGGCTGGGTCACCCCTTGTTTTGCCATGCCTCTTCCGATGCCGGGAATGCTATTGAAGTCTATCGGTTGGCTTTTAGATCCCGAGAGCCCACTTTATATTAAACCACAAGCGAGCCCCGCGCTCGCGCGGTGGCTGATGCGATTTTTGCGTTCGATGAATCAAAACCAGGCCTTGGCCTCGATTAAAGCACTTGTTGATATTTCAAAATATAGTTTAGAAGCCTACACTCAGCTCAACGAAAAATACCCAAACACTATGAGCTTTGATCAAAAAGGGCTTTTAATGGTGAGTCAAACCGAATCGGGATTGGCTGCGGCCAAAGAAGAGCTTCGCTTAGTTGAACCCCATGGAATTCCAGGAAAGGCACTAACGGCAGACGAAGTACGCACATTAGAGCCAGCGATCACCGGAAACATTATTGGAGGCGTTTACTTTACGCAAGAAGCCCATCTAGAACCCCTCGCGACGGTGAGAACTTTAGCTCAAGCGGCGATTCAGGCCGGAGTGCGAATCTTATCACAAACCGAAGTTTATGATTTCAAAACCGGACAAAATAAAATTGTAGAAATCCATACAACTCGCGGAATTCTCAAGGCCGACCAATTCGTCCTAGCAACAGGCTCATGGTCTCCGGAAATTGCAGCAAAGCTTCATCTCAACATTCCTGTATTGGGGGGCAAAGGATATGCGCTCATCGTACCTACTCTCCGAATACAGCCAAAGATCCCTTTGATGCTCATTGAACGAAAGATTGCTATTACTCCCAGAGCCAATAGCCTCCGCATCGCAGGAACATTGGAGCTTGTGAGCCCTGATGATTACTCGATTACCCCGAAACGAGTGAACGCCATTTTAAAGGGCTCACGCTTATTTTTGGATATCCCGGAGCAACCCGAAATCATCGAATTGTGGCGTGGACTCCGCCCCTGCACTCCCGATGGAGTACCAGTGATTGGTTTTTCCGAACGTTTCAAT
>JBILOD010000154.1:0-8167 GCA_044374645.1 Pseudobdellovibrionaceae bacterium
TGGGATCGGTACTGGGTCGAGTTTAATTATTTTTACAGGTATTGCTGCATCTATTCCATCCGGTGCACAACAGTTGTTCGCTCTGGTTTCTAATGATGAAATTCCAGCGGCAGCCGTTTTGGCAATTATATTATTAATGGTGGCGGTTATTGCTGCAGTTATTTATGTTGAAGTTGCTCAGCGTAAAATCCCAATCCAGTATTCTCAGCGAGGAACTGGTAAAACGGCGATGAACATTCCACAGAGCCATCTGCCTCTGAAGCTTAATTTTTCGGGTGTCATTCCACCAATTTTCGCCAGTTCTTTGCTTATGTTTCCGGCAACGATGGCTCAATTTGTTAAAGCCCCTTGGTTGCAGTCTGTGCAGGAATCATTGAGCCCGAATGGGGCAATGTACAATATTCTTTTTGTATTATTAATTGTGTTCTTTTGCTTTTTCTATACTGAAATCGTTTTTAATCCCAAGGAAGTTGCTGAGAACCTTAAGAAATATGGTGGGTTTATTCCTGGTGTTAGAGCCGGGCAAAGCACATCAGATTACATTCAAAGTGTGATTGAGCGAATCAACGTGGGAGGAGCAGCGTATCTTTCGGCGATTTGTATTCTACCTGGTATTCTAAATGATCTTTTAAATATTCCATTCTATTTCGGCGGTACCAGTCTATTGATCCTAGTAGGTGTAGCTTTAGATACATCTCAACAAATACAATCTCATATGTTGACCCAAAAGTACGAAGGTTTCCTGAAAGGTGCAAAAATTAGGAGCCGGAGGGTACAATATTGATTCTTCTGCTGTTTGGAGCTCCTGGGTCTGGTAAGGGTACTCAAAGTGCCCTACTTGTGGAGAAAGCTGGTTTTTTTCAGATCAGCACAGGGGATTTATTGCGAGCTGCAATTCGTGAGGGTACAGCTCTTGGGCGTGATGCAAAATCCTTTATGGATAAGGGTGAGCTAGTGCCCGATTCAGTAGTAATCGGTTTGGTAGATGAAGTGTTGTCTACTCAGCTAAAGGGCGGAAAAGTGTCCTTTATTTTCGATGGTTTTCCAAGGACGGTCAAACAGGCTCACAGTTTAAGTGAGACACTTAAAAAATATAACCTAAAAGCTGATTCGGCAGTTTTTATTAATGTTGATAAGCGCGGTTTAGTAGCGCGTTTAACCGGTAGACGCGTTTGCCCCACTTGTGCGGCTGTTTATCACGTAGCCAATAGTCCAAGTAAGGTCGAGGGCATATGTGACAAGTGTGGTGGACAACTCATTCAACGGTCTGATGATCGTGAGGATGTAATTCTGTCCCGGTTAGACACCTATGAAGCTGTTGCGAATTCACTTAAAGAATTCTACGGCAGTTTTGGGGTTACAAAAGAGGTAAATGGCGACCAATCTGTCGAGGCTGTCTATAAAAGCATAGTATCTAGTGCTAATATTGCAGAAATTTGACATAGTTCTGGACACACAATTCTAAGTAGTGTACAGAGGCCATTCGGCAAAAAATATTTGAAAAAATAAACTAGGGAAAGCTATGAAAGTACGTCCTTCAGTAAAAAAGATTTGTAGTAAGTGTAAGATCATTAAACGTAAGGGTGCTGTTCGTGTGATCTGCGAAAACCCGAAACATAAACAGAGACAGGGGTAGGAAATGGCTCGTTTAGCGGGTGTAGATTTGCCCAGAAATAAGCGCGTAGAAGTAGCATTGACTTATATTTTTGGTATCGGACGTCCAAGAGCACGTTTGATTTGCGCTCAAGCCAATATTCCAGACAGCTTGCGCACAGATGCACTGACCGATGAGCATATTGCTAAAATTCGTGCAGTTATTGAATCAAACTTTAAGGTTGAGGGTGATCTTCGCCGTGAAGTGGGTTTGTCTATTAAGCGTTTAATGGATTTAAATTGTTATAGAGGTACTCGTCATCGTAAAGGCTTGCCTGTTCGTGGTCAAAATACAAGATCTAATGCTCGAACTCGAAAAGGTCCAAAAAAGACGGTCGCTAATAAGAAAAAGGCTGTATAAGAGAGGATAAAAGATGGCAACTCCAGGAAGTAAAGAAGTAGCTTCAAAAAAGGTTAAGAAGAAAATTAAAAAAGTTGTATCTCAGGGCCTCTGTTTTATTCAGGCTGGCTTTGGTAACGTTATCGTGACTATCACTGATGGCGGTGGCGACACGCTTTCTTGGTCTTCTGCTGGCCATTTGGGCTTCAAAGGAAGTAGAAAAGGTACCCCATTTGCGGCTACAGTAACTGCTGAAGACGCAGGCAAAAAAGCGATGGAAATGGGAGTTCGTTCTGTAGACGTTTTTCTGAATGGTCCCGGCGCAGGTCGTGAACCGGCAATCAGGGCATTAGCTGGTTTGGGAATGCGTGTGAATATCTTGAAAGATATCACTCCTGTTCCCCATAATGGATGTCGTCCTCCCAAGCGTAGAAGAATTTAGAGGTAGTTGTGAGCTGTATTAATAAAAGTGTATGCAAAATTTGTCGACGTGAAAATGTTAAGCTTTTCCTCAAGGGGGATCGCTGTTTTACTGATAAGTGTGCTTTCGAAAGAAGACCATATCCTCCTGGGCAGCATGGTCAGTCACGCTTGAAGTTTTCTGAGTTTGCTTTGCAGCTTCGTGAGAAGCAAAAGACGAAGCGTTATTATGGCGTTTCTGAAAAACAGTTCAGACGTTATGTGGGAATGGCAGAAAAAGCTAAGGAAGTCACTGGCTTGGCTCTGTTGAAAAATCTTGAACAGCGTTTAGATAACGTAGTTTCTACTCTGGGTTTTGCAACATCTAGACGTGACGCGAAGCAAATTGTTTCCCATGGTCACGTGTTAGTTAATGGTAAGAAGGTTAATGTTCCAAGCTACTCTGTTTCAAAAGGTGATGTGATCGAGATTTCCACAGGCAGCAAAGAGGCGGCTCGTATTATGGCAGCTGTTCAGGGTGCCGGTAAGAGAACCGTTCCAACATGGCTTGAGGTAGATCACGGAACTCTTAAGGGAGTGGTTAAGGACTTGCCTGGCAGGGAAGAAATTACATTGCCTGTCGAAGAAAACATGATTGTCGAGTACTACTCGCGATAAGCGTGACATTGGAGGTCCCATGCAGGAGCACTATTATTTATTTTGGAAGGATTTGATTAAACCAAAAGGATACGAAGTTGATCGTGATACTTTGAGAGAGGATTATGGTCGATTCGTGGTCAAGCCTCTAGAGAGAGGATTTGGCGTCACTCTTGGAAATTCTTTAAGAAGAATACTCCTTAGCTCTATGATGGGCTCTGCCGTAAGCGCTGTTAAGTTTGATGGCGTATTGCATGAGTTCTCAACCATCCCAGATGTTTTGGAAGATGTGACTGACATTATGTTGAACTTAAAAGAAGTGCGGTTCAAACAGTACAGTTCTGAACAACAAGTATTGCGCATCAATAAAAAAGGTCCAGGCAAGGTGACTGCTGCGGATATTCAGACCAACGACAAAGTTGATATTCTGAATCCACATCAAGTGATCGCTACCTTGGGTGACAATGCAAATTTCAATGTTGAGATTGTTGTTAGCTATGGTCGTGGTTATGTTGCTGCAGATGAGCGTGAGCGCGATTTACCAATCGGCTTTATCGCTTTGGATGCGCTTTATAGTCCAATAAAGAAGATTAACTATAGCGTTTCGAATGCTCGAGTTGGTCAAAGAACTGATTATGATGCTCTTACCTTTGAGGTATGGACCGATGGTTCATTGAAACCAGAAGAGGCTGTAGCGTTGGGGTCTAAGATTCTTAAGGACCAGCTTCAGATTTTCCTTACCTTTGACGAGGCGATGGAGCCTACCGAAGAGTTTAAGGATCATAAGAATGCTAGTCTTAATGAAAACCTTTTTCGTTCAGTTGATGATTTGGAATTGTCTGTTCGAAGTGCGAACTGCCTTAAAAACGCAAATATTCGTTTTATCGGTGAGCTCGTTGTTAGAACAGAAGCGGAAATGCTTAAAACCAAAAACTTTGGCCGAAAGTCTTTGAATGAGATCAAAGAAATTTTGTCAGAAATGGGTTTAGGCTTGGGTATGAAGATTGATGGGTGGCCTCCAGTAGGTTGGGATCCAAATTCAGCCCCACAAGTAAAACGAGAACAAACTAATTAGTATTTCGGTTGTTGGAGTAAGTAATGAGACACAGAAGACGTGTTAAGCATTTTAGTCGAAAGCAAGGGGCCAGAAAGGCCCTTATTCGAGGACTTGTAGAGTCTCTTGTTGAGCATGGACGTATTAAAACTACAGTTGATAAGGCAAAAGAGGCAAGAAGACACGTCGAGCGTGCTATTACTCTTGGTAAAAAAGGAACAGTTGCAGCTCGTCGCTTGATTTTAGCTCGCTATCCTCAAGTTGAAATAATGAACACGATAGTGAATGATCTTTCTGTCCGCTTCAAAGAGCGTAATGGTGGATATACTCGTATCATTAAGCTTGGAAAGCGTCCTGGCGACATGGCCGAAATGGCTTTTATCGAATTCGTTGATTTTGATTTCGCTGGTAAGTCTGCTGAAGTAGCTAAGGCTCCTGCGCAAAAGAAAGAATCTGCTGGTAAGGTGAAAAAGGCTGTTTATAGAACAGAACGTAAGGTTCGAAACAAGATTCAAACTAAGTCTCGTCGCGAGAACAGAGCTTAAGTTTTTAATATAGAGCTTGTCAGCTAAGCTAACGAGTTGCTGTGTTGATGAAAAAGGAGGTTATGCCTCCTTTTTCATTTTGTGCCGTTTGATTTCATACAGGTAGGACAGCAATTTTGGTGCCCGGTGATTTGGGTATTTTTTTGTTCAATTCACACCCTTTGATCGGGATCGTTGTCAGACGTATCTGGCATTTTAAGAGTCATAAGCAGGTTGTTGCTAGCTCCATAGAGTTTTGCCGTGGGCGTTCCATGAACTGTCTTTGGCCTTTCCGTAAAGTCACACAAAGTTGTGCTAACCCTCGCCTGAGCACCGAATTCACTTTCAGAAAAAGTCAAAGAGGGTATATGGAACGCTCACATTTTGCGAATAGCGATAACTAAAAATGGGCCGTTCCTGAGTGGATAGGCTGGCTATTTAGCTCGATGGTATAGTTAATTGGGCAGGCTTTTGAGAGCATAGCACTGACCCCACAATACCGAGTCATTGATAATTCAACGGCTTTTATCGCTTGTTCGTTTGGGACTTCGCCCTGAATTATGAATTTTAAGTGAATTTGCGTCCAAACTACGGGATGTCCCCCCTCGCTTGAGGTTGCGTCGGCATGTACCTCGCACAAGGTTACGGATAATTTGAATTTTGAGGTTAATAAACTAATTACGTCCATTCCGCTACAGCCACACAGGCCAGTAAGAACCATTTCCTTTGGGCTCATTCCAAGGTCCTGTCCCCCGGACTCCTTTTTCGCATCCATGATCACTCTGTGCCCACGGGACTCACCTTGGTAAGCTAGTTTAGAGATCCATCTGATTTTTGACTGCATCTGAGCCATCATTCCTCCTGCTAGTAAAAAGGTATTATTGGGGCGAATATTAATAGTGTTGGCGGATTTAGAATTGAATTCAAGGAGTACTATCAAAGATAGCATTTTTGGCTCGTTGAGAGTTTCCTACCTGGTAGCTATTCGACCAGCATGGGTACTCAGGATGAAGATGTTAATAATGTACCAAAGGAGTAGGCTTAAATTCGATGGAGTATTCTCAGATATTCGTACCTCTAGAAGAGTGATATTCGACCTTTAAAAAAATGCAGATTTTATTTATGGTGCCAACTAGATTTGGCAAATTGATGCCTATTTTTTTATGCCGCTTAAAAATCGAAGTAATGCGAAAAAACTCATTCGGCAAGATAGAAAGATTCATTTTGGAGGCCTGGGTTTTGGGTCAATTTGCATGCCCATGCTAAAAAATAGGGTCCATTTAGCAAGGCTATGGGGCGATGCTTACGGAATATTGATCAGGGCCAATTTCCAGCGGCTCGGTTTCACCTGGGCTTAAATTTAAGTATTTTTCTTCGATATGTTGGCGGAAATAGGTTGGGTTCAGTAACTCACCAGTAGCATGAACTAAAAGTTCATTGGTGGAACTGAAGCTACCTAGTGCCCAAATGTGACTCTTAAGCCAATTCTGTATTGGAAGTAAATTGCCACTGCCGATCAGGCCTTCTAAATTAGGCATTAATTTCTTCATACTGGAAAACAATTGGGCAGCAGTCATTGCACCAAGCGAATAGCTTGGGAAATATCCAAACGCTCCAGCAGCCCAATGCATATCCTGCATGCACCCATCTCGATGGTTATCCTTCGTTGAAAGACCAAGGTAGGATTGCATTTTTATATCCCAAAGCTCAGGAACATCCTTTGCTTGGACGCTTCCGCTAATAAGGTCGCGTTCGATTTCGTAACGCAAAATAATGTGAGCGGGATAAGTCACCTCATCGGCATTCACGCGAATAAAGGTTTGGCGTACTTGGTTCATCAAATTATAGAGATTCTCGACATTCCAAAACTGATCGTTCAAATCCTTAGCTAGGTATTTGGTGATAATAGGTTGTATATGACAAATAAATTCACGACTTCTACCAATGAAAATCTCATAGAGGAGACTTTGGCTTTCGTGAATGTGCATACCTCGTGACATGCCTACTGGTTGATGAATCCACTCACGAGGTAATCCTTGCTCATAGCGTGCATGGCCAGTCTCATGTATGACTCCCATAAGACTCTCAATAAAATTTGTAGTGCTATAACGAGTTGTAATTCGCACGTCTTGAGGGACTCCACCACAGAAAGGATGGTGGCTCACGTCAAGGCGACCGTGTCTAAAGTCAAAACCTAAAATCGACATAATATGAAGGCCAAGTGCCTTCTGACTCTCTATTGAAAACTCACTGGATGGAGCAAAAACCTGTATAGAGCGCTGCTTTTCGAGCACCCTTTGAATCAGATCGGGAAGAAAGGTTTTAACCTGATTAAATAAAGTTGTGATTTGGGACGAGGTTAAACCGGGATTATACTGATCGAGAAGACTGTCATAGGGGGACAAACTCGTTGAATAAGAGCGTTGCTGGGCCTCTTCACGGGCCAAACTAACAACATTTTCAAAAAGCGGTAGAAAATCATTCCAGTTATTTTCGAATCGGAGGCTCCTCCAGGCTTGTTCACAACGGGAATTTGCCAATGAAATGGCTTCGACGAGATCTTTATCAACGGATCTCGCATTATTGATGATGTGCTTCATCTCGCGCAGGTTTGCTCTTTGCCACGCGGTCATAGAGTTGACTTCAAATTCAGCACTATTGAGCAAATCAAGCACCTTTGGCGACATTAAAATTTCATGTCGAAGAACTTTAAGCTCAGCAAGGGCTTGTGCTCGAGACTCTCCTGACCCACTTGGCATCATCACAGCTTCATCCCAGCCAAGAATGGAAGAGGCATGGTCAATTGAGTGGATTCGAGAAAACTGTTTTTCTAATTGCGAATAGGCTTTCATGAGGTTGCTTATACGCAAGTGAAATATTGATGTCGAGAGCGGAACGAAGCGCAACGAATGTTAGGGGGAAAATTCAATCGAAAAAAAGGCGGGTCTTTCTGATGACTCATTAGAGTTTTCAGTAAGACCCAAAAGGTGGGAGAGATCGAATTTGATCCCTAAGAATGGATACGCAGGGCCCCCAGTAGACGTTGGACAGCTCCCCCTCCAACTGGAAAGAATAATAATCAAATGTTAGCGAATTGCCTACTCATGAGAGTAACGCTCTCATAAAGAACTTGTTACCATCGAACTAAAAGCACCTAGTGGCTGGCGCAAAGCCCGCCTTCGTCAGATTTTCAATAAATTTAAGTTATTGGATGGCGCTCCGCCGAAGCTCTAAACTGAGGCGCTAAAGCTAGGAGGAGCAACGAGGCTTTAAGTCAAATTTATTGGAAAAATGGTGGAATGGAGGTTCGCGCCGGCCACCACCTTGTGCTCCGACCAATTGATTTTTACCCATAGGCAAGGACATTTTTCTTTAAGACAATGAGCGAAGAGAAGTCTTAGTCGGGCTTAACGCGACGATGAACAACGAAAATGAAATAATAAAACCGAGAAGAAAAACGGGAACATTAATTGGTCGAGGAACTAGGGCAACAAATCGGAACCATAAAAACACTTGGAAATGGAGAAGTTCGCTTATGCA
>JBILOD010000308.1:0-5284 GCA_044374645.1 Pseudobdellovibrionaceae bacterium
GCCCCTATTTATGATACGAAATTTCCAGCGATCACACAGGCCGCGACGCTGGTCACATCAGGCCCCTATCAAATTTCTGAGTGGCAAAGTAAGCGAAAGATTGTGCTCAAACCCAATCCGTATTTTCTTGGAGGACATCCACAGCGTCCCGTTGTTGAGTTTTATTTTATTCCAGAAGATACGACGGCACTGATGCTCTACGAAAAGGGTCAACTGGACTTCTTGCGACGTCTTCCGACCGCCTACCTGAGTCGTTATGCCGGAAAGCCCGATTTTTTTCAGGTGCCTATCGTGCGTTTTGACTATGTTGGGTTTGGACCATCGCTCGCACAACAACCAGAGCTTCGAAAAATTCTCTCGCAATCCCTTCAATTTGATGATTGGAAAAAAGTGTTGTATGCACTCGGTCGCCCTGGATGTTTTGGCATAGGACTCGACCTGATTCAGACCGACCCTTGTCATTCTTTTAATCCCACTCGACTGGCGGAGTGGCGAAACCTAATCAACAAAATGAATTTGCCAAAATTAGAAATCCATTACTCAACTCTGGGAGGCGAGGATAACAAGCGTTCGATGGAGTGGTTACAGAGTGAGTGGAAGAAAAATCTTGGACTGAATGTTTCGGTCAAGGGACTTGAAAATGCGCTGTTTCAGAAAGAAATGATTGAAAATCCTGTGAGCATTTATCGATTTGGGGTAACCTTAGAACATCTCTCCTGCCACAATGCTATTGAAAACTTTTTAGCTAGGCCAGACAGGTCTTTGCCTTTCAAGAATGATGTTTTTTTAAGAATGGCCGAAAAACTTCGGCAAAAAGGACCTACTGACTCCGAGGAGAAGCTCTGTCAACAGGCTCTACAACTTTTATTGGATGACCATTGGATCATTCCACTCGGAAGAATCCACATGACCATGTTGGTTAAACCCGAATGGAAAGACTGGCACCTGTCAGCTCTCAGTTACCTTGATCTCAGTCAGCTCCATTGGGCTAAATAGAACCTGCTGAATAGATGATCACAATATACCAATGAACGGATCTCTACTAGGCAGCCTCTGAACTCGGCTCCTGTGTGCGGTCATTAAAATAGGAAGTCAGTAACTCTGGTGAAACCGAGGTTATTGGGGCCTTTACGTGTGCGAGCCGTTCTTCAATTTCGACCTTTAGCCAAGATTTTTCATCCTGCAAGTCGAAATCGAGCGCCATTTTATAGAGCCACAACAAATCTTCCAATGAAGTCATCTCATCCTCCTATGGGGCCTCTCATGAAAAAAGGTCCCTAGCAGGCCTATCGGAATTCGATCACGAATCAACGAGTCTAGTTTTGAGACACGAACCTATGTCAGATGGGCAAAACTCCTACCTGCTCTTTCGACCGAGCCGCTAAAAAGAGGAGCAAGAAAAACTCCTCTTTATTTTGTTACCTTCTTATAAGCTGAAGCTCCTTTGAGTCAAAGCCCTCAGTCATATGTTCCTTCAAACAATAATTATGTTACGCCAAATTTACTGAGACACTATGGCTATAGTGTCTATCTAGTGCCATATGGCGCAGTGGGAATTTATTGAGGCATCAAAAAGGTTTTCAAGAGGCCTTCCAGTGTAATGCGGGCGATAGAATGTATTGTCCAGAGAGCGATCGCGTTTCAATTTGGTAATAAAGGGCTCTTTTGGAGGAGATTCCTTCTCCCAAGGGCTGGTTGAGTGCCGCGACCTAGCTTATTGTCCTAAATCTAATTCGCTGCTGCAGATATAGTGGCACAAATTTCGCAACTAAAAAAATGAAGAACCTTTTTGGTTGCCAGGGAGAAGACCACTTCCCAAACGACTCATGTTCTTAAATTTAATTGAGAGAGGAATGCCACTGAATGCCTAAAGGGTCGACAGCTGTCTTATATTTATTGGCTCTGCAGTTTTTTGGCATTTTGGCGCTAGCAGATCTTGGTGGTTTTGATGATGCAGCCACTGAAGACTATTATACAGCTCCAACCATTGATTTAACAAAAGAACTTCCTCGAAAACTAAATTCGATTAACATCATTAGCGGAATTCCACTCACCTCGACCGAGGATACAAATGGTGGTTTCGGTGATGTTGCAGCAAATGTGCTCTCTGCTTTAAGTTTAAAAGAAAAGTATCCCGATTTAAAAGTGACATTACTTGTTACTTCGAATTATATCGAAACTCGAAAAGGTGTTAGATCTTCCTCTGATATCGTAAAAATAATGATTCCTGAATTGGATTCAAATAAACTCGATCAAATCCAGCAATACAAAGGTCTCTCCGTTATCTTTCTCTCTTTGGATAATAAGGAGTTGAGAACGAATTCTTTGCCGCCAGCAATAAAACAGATCGTTCCTTATGCCGATCTAAGTCTTCAGTTTTCAGCTAATAAAAGTCCCAATTCTGTTTTGGGTTTGGAGACTGGAAAAGTAGGCTTCAGTTTTTTCGAATTCCATCCCTCCACCGATTTTCCGCTTGTATCCACTGCCACATCTACTCCGTGGATGGATAATAAAGACCGAATTCCTTGGCTTCGTTTTCAAAGTGGACCCGAAACCACGGGGATTTACAAGATGGCTACGTCCACCCTTTCTCAATCTCATCATGAAATTGAACAGTGGGCTAATGCCGGAGCAGACCTGCCGATGATACTTTCAAGTAAAAAAATTGCCATGGCTTATTCTAACCGGGTCGAGCCTTCAGTTAGTTATGCTAAAGGTGTTATTCATCTGGCGGAGTTAAATCCTGACCAAGACTATGTGCTTTTTGCGAAAGATGATGAAAAACTGAGGGAGTTGATACCTCCGCCTAATTTAGTAGTTAAACTAGCGGCCGTTTTTCCGCATGAGATATTGAAAAACCTGATTTTGGCATCGGATCTACCTCCTTTGGTGACCGGCGATAGCTCACTCTCAATTGCTCTTAGTTCCCTTCAAAATAAACATCGACTATTTATGTACGATGCACCTCAGTGGAAAAAGAATTTTATCCATGAATTCGTGGATAGAAGCATTTGGAGATTGAAGCAAAAAAATAGTTTCACCATAGCTGAAGAAGAACTCTTTAGACGAGCGATGGAATTCGGGCACAGCACGATTACGTCGTCAGAATCGCCAGAAGATTTCGCCCTTCGCTTTTTTGAAGATGAAACCACCCAAAAGAAACTCAGAGATGGAATTATATCGCACATTTCAGAAAAGGATGTTTTCCAAAGTACACGGCTCATTTTTGAGTTCTACACTTTATTTGAGACCGAACTCCGAACAAAGATTCTAGACGACTTCTATCATATCTTACCAAAGCTTATTGAATTGGGGAGTTGGGAGGCTTTAAAGCGGCATATGGTTGAGGTGTTTTATACAAAAGAGCCTCAACAAGACAAAGAGCGCTTGTTTGCTACCATACTTTTAGCTAAATTCGGTTACTTTAAGGGTGAGAACAGTAATTTGGTCTCATTTATAAATGAAATTTATAACAAAGACTATGCTTCCTATAAGATACTTCGCCTGCATGGCCTTATCAATGATGATGGTCTCGGAAGATATTTTAAATGGTCCTTTGGCAAAGATGATTTCAATTTCTTCCGAGATCATGCGGTAACTTGGATTCAGTCGCCCCATCTGCTCGATAAGGTTGAAGCATGTAAGAAAGCAGTGAAATAGAACGAATTGGTGCTAAATCGATGGGATATTCAGTTGGTCTACTAATTTTGGGACAAGGAATTGCGTGTTCAGTTTTTGGTTTGCCTCCAAGTGGTGCTCCTCTTTCAGTTGAGCTATCGACCGTAACAAGGTTAGACAACGGAAATATGTCATATACGTTTTGGTTCAACAGTCAGAAGGTCGGACACTCCCAATCGCATTCCCGGCTGATTCAGCAGAACTGAAAAAAAGGGATCACTCAACTTGTCTTCCTAAATACAAACCATTCGGATCTCAATACCACAACCACTGCCTTTACACTCATCGGTCAAATCAGTGACGGACCATTTAGATATTCCTCCGGAATTTGTGGTCCCGTCCAATTTTAAAGAACCCCAAGAACCAGAAACGCCATTTCGAAAGAAACGATACTCGAGCGAGCAATTTTGTAATGCCCCTCCTAATGGTTCCCAAGAGTAGTTTGACCCAGTCCCACGTTGGCAGACTTGCATCTTAGTTGGGATAGTACCATTACCTTTGACATAGCGAAGCGATCCTTCAAGTTGATTATTACAGGACGATACCACCGTCGAGTCCCCAGGGCGAATCCCGCCTGCGACATCGAGCTTTAACACTGGATTTGAAGTCCCCACACCGATATTACCGTTGTTCAATACCTGGAGTGCCTGAGTTCCCCCAACGCCTTTATTGGAACCTACGAAGAGTCAAAAACCCATTCCACTGTCGGTCTTAAGATTGGAAAATGTATTGTTACTGTTGAGATTTGGGTCAAATAAAATAGATTTACCTGACTTTTCGAGTTCAGTGTGCCGGGCGGCCAAGTTCGAAACAATGTGCAACCGAGCAGCCGGGGCTGAAGTCCCGATTCCTATACTGCCGGTGTCATAAAAAATGTTCGCCATATTCGTCGGGGCGATTTGCCAAAGCGAATCGGCACTTCCAACAGCATGGCATCCCGTTATCAGCCCGGTGATGCTATCCAGTGTGGTTTCAACAAAAATCATTGATGCCATTGCTGATCCACCAAGCTCGGTCCCCTCCTTTTTCAGTCCCAAATCCAGGTCGGATTTACCCACATAAGGATTAGCAACACCATCATAAGGGGTGTAATTTCTAAGCTTGAACTTGGCAATGGAAACCAAGTTATTCATGTATTTGCCATTGAGGCTGAACTTAATTTTACTGGGGCTCCCGGCCGGCTCAGGTCCTACTATACTACCAACCTCCACTCCAGAACCGGATGGATTCTTTCCACCAAAGGTTGAATAGCATATATCTGGATCTGCGAGATTTTTTCTAATGAGTCCCACCAGCTCACGGCTGGCCTCTTTGGACAGAAGGGCCCTTTGCGAGTCTGAAATTTGATTAAACAAGGACATCATGCCTGTCAGGACTAATGCCCACCCCCGCACCAACAATAGCTCCGACAAGGCTCATGCCTCGTTCATCGGTTTTTTTCATCCAATCCTGGCTCATTGACGTCCCCTCCAATGCCAGTCTAACACAAAGTGTCTGCATTGAAATTCTTTGAGCTTACAATGTTACAAAAATAAATACTGTCTTAGTTTGATACAACACCCGAATATGGGTTTTATTTAACATAAGTTATCCCTTATACTAAATA
>JBILOD010000200.1:0-7150 GCA_044374645.1 Pseudobdellovibrionaceae bacterium
ACTCCTTGTGCTGACCTGTTTGACGGCGGGCGGTATTTTGGGGACAGAGACCATCCTTAGAGTATTGTTGGATCCTAGCTATGTGGCCAATGTCGAACAATTCGCACTCACTGTGAGAATGGCCAAAATCATGTTTGGATTTATTTTTCTGATGAGTCACTTTGCCTATTTTATGGGAATACTCAATGCCCTTGGTGAGTATTCCATTCCAGCGATGGCACCGGTATTTTTTAATATCGCCATGATTGTTTCCACATTGGTTCCTTCCTCTTGGTTTGCCAGCGACGGTGATGGGCTAGCCTGGGGCGTGCTTTTGGGAGGTGTGTGGCAAGCCGGGGCCCTCATTCCGGCGCTCATCAAAAAGGGTTATTTGCCAAGGCCGTCACTGTCCTTACGGCAACCCCGGGTGTTACGCGTTTTTAAAAGCATGGCACCTGGTCTTTTGGGAACCGGACTTTTGCAGATCACCACGATTATCAATTTGCGTTTTGCCAGTAGCTTAGGTGAAGGGGCCATATCTTATGTCTATTGGGCCGATCGCTTGCTAGAGTTACCACTCTCATTAGTGGCTGTCAGTTTAGGAACGGCACTACTTCCGACCTTGTCGCGCATGTGGTCCGAAGGAAAGCGAGATAAATTACTGGAAACCGCCCAGCATTACCTGCGGCTGAATTTGTTTGTGTGTCTGCCAGCCGCCGCCGGTCTTTTTTTTCTCTCGAAACCTATTGTGGAAGTCTTGTTTCGGCGCGGAAAATTTTCAGAGGAGGACG
The DNA here is from genome assembly GCA_044374645.1 of Pseudobdellovibrionaceae bacterium. Lineage (GTDB taxonomy): Bacteria > Bdellovibrionota > Bdellovibrionia > Bdellovibrionales > Bdellovibrionaceae > CAUJGP01. Next base: position 771 of record JBILOD010000200.1, read on the forward strand.
TGCAGGCCACAGCGCTTGTCGTTAGTGTTTACTCTTTTATTTTATTGGCCTCTAGCTCCGTTCGCGTATTGGTGCCGATCTACTATGCCATGAAAAATACCTGGTGGCCGGCCTTTGTGAGTGCGCTTTGTCTTGGGGTTCATATTGTGGTGGCTCCTTTCCTCATGCATCGCTGGGGCCTGGGAGGATTGGTGTCGTCCTCTTTTGTGAGCGCAACCCTCAACTTGATTTGTTTGAGTGTGCCGCTTCAGCGGTGGGTGGGTCATTTTGGTTGGGGAGCCGTCCTATTAAGTTTTTTTCAAAACGGTTTGGCGTCGGTGGCAATGGGGTTTTTGGTCTATTTCATCAATCAGACTCTCAAAACGTTTTTGGGGGAGAGTGAGATGGGTCGTCTGGTGAATTTGATCTTAACTATAGGAGTAGGACTTGTCTTTTTTGTGGTGATTGCTAAGATCCTTAGATCAGAGGAGATGGAAACGACGTACCGAACACTTCGCGAGAAAATTCAGCGCAGGTTACGAAGGTAGTTTTTTCGTCGATTGTCCCTCCTCGTCATCAGGGGACACACTAAATAGTGATTATTTAAACAGAAACTGGGGGGTGCTGAGATGTTGTCAAGAGCCGTGAGATTAATGATAGCAAGTATGTTCAGTGTGGGTATTTTGAATGGAGGAAAATTTGCACTAGCTGCAGAGAAGAATCCGGCCGAAAAACTCTCCCAGGTTTCCGCCAATACGGTTGAAACCAAAGAGTCGATTGTTGATATTCAAGGTAAAAAGTTTCGTAAAATCGAATGGCAGAAAGAGTCCTACTATGTGGAGGCCATTGATTCCACGAAAGTGAACAATGAGATGCGAGTGCTTTGTCAACAAGGGCAACGTGAGGTTTTCCCAGCACAGGTCGAAGCGGGCGTGAAAACAGCCAAGCGGGCGGGTTTTGTGATTGAAGGGATGCGCCAAGTCTGTAAAGAGGCAGCTGGAGGGCGCAAAGAAATTTCGATTGATTCAGCTATTCTCGCAGGCCTGCAAGTAGAGTTTGGTAAGGAACAAAATAAGAAAGTGATAGTGACTCCCATTGGAGTGACTTTCAAAGCAGACTGGTAGCCGTCGAGAAGTGACGATTCCGGCCCATCCTGGGTATGGCGAAAGAGGCGCAGGAGGTGGATTGGTACCTCCAAATTCAACGCTGATTTATGAGGTCGAACTTTTGAGTGTGCGAGATGATGTTTTACCAACAAACACCCCCTCACTTGTTGGAACCACCCAAGATGGTGCCTACACGAAAAGGCCCGAAGGGTCGAAGTCCTTGCGTAGGAAACGGGGTGAAGAACTTCAGCGACAACACCGCCAAAATGACCAGCACACGAAGAAATAAGCCCTTCACGGAACACCTGGGATAGAGCCCTAAGGTTATGCGAACTGGTCGCCGAAAAAGTCTAATCTGCTAATTCAAAGCGCCTAACAATAAGCTCAGGAATCGTAAATTAAGATCTTTGTTGTACTGATGGTCCTGTAAAAACTGTCGGGAGCGAAGGATCAGATCTTTGAGTTGGTCTCTTCCGCCATACAGAAAAATTCCAGTTCGTAGAGCATCCCATGAGGTGTTGCCGAAGGCAATAAAGTAGAGGGTGGTCTTGAGTTTTGCCTGTTCAATTTGTTTCTCAATAAGGGCAAGTTCTTCTGGATTCCTCTGAACCTCCGCTTGTGCCTTGAGTCTATAGAGTTTTGGGATTTCCTCCATTAACACGATGGCTTGTCTCGCCAGTGTGTGAGTGGATTGACCAAGAGCCACGAGGAGCATGCCAGACATTCCAAGGCTAAGAGTGGTTGGGAAAATCATTGAGGTGCCAACAAGTCCACAGGATTTTAAATAATCTTTAGATTGTGCGGGTGAAGTTTCATCCGGTATTTTCACGGTTTCGGGAGGTGCATCGCTGTGGATCTCCCGTCCCAGTTCGCAGGCAAAGGACGTGTGGTTCTTCGTGGCACGATAGAGGGCACGGCCCATTTCAAGGTATCCGGCTGTGAATCGTTCAGAAAAATATTTGGTGCCCACACCAAAGCCACATCCTACCGCAAAGGAGACCGGCAGTGACCAGAGTTCACTGGCATGTTGTAGGAGAGACGGCCCGTAGCCCACAAGTCCTGTGAAGGCAATCATAGCCGTGGCAATGTTGATTGATTTTACTTGAAGGGCTATATCGGCCGTCGTTTCCATCTGGTTTTGTTGATTGCGATAAAGGAGCTGGCTCCAAACCAGCTCGAGAGCTCCTAATAGGCTCGATCGCTCCACTTCCATTTGTTGCCAAAGTTCGGCAAAGGCTCTTTGTTTGGGTGAAAACGGTTTGCCGCTGATAAACTGAGTATTAAGTTCTTCACTGGTAAACTGATTTTGTTTTTGTATGGTTTCGGATTGAAGGTCAAAATATTGGTGAATTGAGGATTCAAGCTCTCGTCGTGATTTCGTAAATTGCTCGATATCAACAAAAGCCTTATGGTCCATGGCTTTGTGGTAAAGAACTAAATCAGCAAAAATTCGGAAGCGTTTGTAGGTGAGGTTTTCAATGCCAATGGTTTCAAAAATCATTCGGTGAAACAAGGCTTCGGCTTTGAGGCCTAGAAGATAATCACTCATGAGCGGTGTAGAGAAGGAGCGCGCATGTCGACTTAGAATGACATTGAATTGGTGTCTATACTGAGAAATAGGTAAGGATGGCGACAGTGATTCGAGCTCGTAGCGAGTGTCAGAGATATTTTGGCGATCTTCAGACGTGAGCGATTGATAGCTCCGACACACATCGTCGGCGCAAAGGCCTTTTGAGAAAAAGACCAATGGCAATAGAAAACGTATAAGCTGTTTTTTCAGCCCCATCGTGACCCCCAGTTCAATCTAACCCCTTTAGATTCTGCCCGAGTATCCTAAAGGATGAACTGAGTCCATTGGATTTGCGAGGATTTGGCGTATTTTCTCGATCGACAGAAGTGTTTGAAATCGTCAGAAAAGCAAAGGGGGCGGCATTTTCAACGGCCCCCGTCACTGCAAACAAAGTTGCCTGTGGACATTTTCAGCGAAATCTATCTATCTACGGCTGAAACGCCCATTGATAAAATGTGGGACTTCTTCCATTCGGCATTGATTCCCATAGTTTGGTGGCGGGCCCATATCACAACGATGGCGATAGTCACTGTAGTCATAAATGCTGGCGACGAACTTTCGCGTTCCCGAAAAATTCAGTTCAAGAGTGCGACCCTGGACTTGTCGACAATGGCCAGGATGAAAACCGAAAATAGCTTGATCAACGACATATTTGCCACTTTTTTTGTAAAGAATAACTTTCTTCAAGTGATCGACCCGACTGTTGCAGTTGTTGCCAAGGATATCGTTTCCATGGCGATCAGAGTATTTTAGGATCGGACGATCACCATCAAAAGTGATATCAATGACGGCCTCATTGCCATCCATTTCTCCATAGTAGCGTCCCTCGAGTTGTTTGGCTTGAGTTAGGTATTCTTTTGGAATGCGACCATCTTTAATGGTAACTTCTTTGCAGCCCATCAGCGCGAGTGTCGCCAAAGCCACGGACATAAAGTTCGTCAGAAACTTTTGTTTCAACATAAATCCCCCTACTATTTTTTTGGTACAGTAATGCCCCTACCTTTTTTCGATGGGACAGTCCAATGAAAATGCGGCAATGTCCCGTCCTGTCTATAAAGTAACCAAGTATCGGACGATTCCCTGTTGTCAGCGAACGGAATCTCCCTAATGATGATTTTCATGAAGAGCGAATTTGCAGACACACTTGGTTTAATAGAAGTCATACTGGCGGGAGTTGGTTTTGGATTCCTGGGAATTTTTGGACGCCTGGCTTTTCAGGCAGGAATGACGGTAGGGGAATTATTGGTCTTTCGGTTCACGTTAGCAGCAATCCTTCTGTGGATTGGGCTCCTAGTCTTGAAACCGCAGCAGCTTCGTTTGGCACCAAAACAAAAGGGGATTTCCTTTCTCCTCGGGATCGGCGGTTATGCGGTGTTTTCAACGATGTACTTTAACGCGATTCAGGGAGTTTCTGTCGCTATTGCCGCCATGTTGCTCTTTACATTTCCTATCTTTGTTAATGTGGGGGCTCATTTTTTCTTGAAACAGCGTCTTGGCAGCAAACAATGGCTGAGTTTAGCCATGGCGATTTTAGGGTTGGCTCTGCTGCTTTGGGGGGATTGGCGTATTGAAAGAGCCTCTGCGATCTTTTGGGGATTGGGCGCGGCGATCACTTACGCCGTTTATGTTTTGGTTTCGGGGGAATTGCAGCGAAATGTTTCCCCATTGTCCTCGAGTGTGTATGTGATTACGGCAGCTGCCTTAGCGCTCTGGTTGTTTCATCGGCCCGATTGGCACCGTGTGGTTGAATTTGGGTGGAATGAATGGACCTGTGTTTTTGGGATTGCCATCGTTTGTACGATCTTACCGCTCACTTTGTTTTTGTCAGGACTGCAAAAACTTTCGAGTTCGAAAGCGGCGATTGTCGTAATGATCGAACCAGTGACGGCGGCCGTTGCCGGGTGGTTGATTCTGGGTGAGCGATTAGCGTTGCACCAAATGATCGGGGCGGGCGTTGTTATTGGAGCCTTATTGATCAATCGCCAAAAAAAACATAGGGTCGGTGGATAGTTTTTGGGATGGGCAGAGTCCTCAGTAGCGTAGTTAATTCACCGAACGTTGGGGAGGCAAGGGCTTGGTTATTGGTCACTCTGAGTTGGGGACAAAACTTCCTCACAACGAAGGCCTGATGAGTCTGAGTTGAGCTTCCTTAGAGCGCGAGGGTTTTGATTGAAATAGTCTTCAATCTGTTGGTTTGTGGTTGCGCGTTCAATTTCTATTTTGGCGATGTACTGAGGTAAATTCTCATCGGTCAGAATGTCTGGACTCGGAAAGAAGTTTTTCCTCAGGGCCAGGGCGGTCTTTTTCAAGCCACTTCGAGCGGTGCCTTGATAGTCTCTGATGAATGGAAATTCATGTTTGAATTCGCGCTCTCGGTCAACGGCTCTGGGGAGGTGTTTGAGGGCGATAGTGTAATCTCGTAGATGAGTTAGCAGAAAATAGTTGTAGAGCGGAATCAAAAGGCCGTCATGCTGATCTAAACCCAACGCCTTAAGAATTGGGCGATCAAAAATAGCGGGTAACAATTTAAAAATGGGATCGGCAGCGAAGGAGTGCTTGGGGTGCGTCAGCTCTTCGCGATGAATGATGTAAGTGGCGACCATCGCAGCATCTAAGCTACGAAGTTCACGCTTTGACAATTTAGGACGCAGACCTAATAAGGGTTCACGGGTGCCCCAGCTGTAGAGCCAGTCTGAGTTGTTGTACCTAATTGGTGATTCGATCATGGCTTTTGTGAGAGTGATGATGGCTTCGCGGTCTGTGAGCCTCTGCATTAAAGTGATGAACGCATTCATGGAGAATTCCTGTTCCTTCGTTCTAAAGTACGAAATTCTTTCCAGCAAGAGTTTCGGAATGATTCGGTTGGACGCCGTCGCAAAAGTGGCTCGGATCGCTGGAGTCATTTTTTCAAACCGGGTTTTATGTTGGTACCAGGTGAGACTCGCGAAATGGTCAAGAGACTCCGCGCGCGAGAGCGTGCTCTCTAGGAAAAGTTCGTAAGATTTGGCTGTGGGAACTGACGCGAGCCACGGTTGTAAGGGGGTGGCAGAAGTGGCATTTGTGGTGGCCATGCGAAAACACCGCTCCCAAAGTGCCTCAAGCTCATGGGTGTCAGTGAGATCCATTGTGTTTAATGGACTATCCATGAATAATTCTGAGATATTATAATGTTCCTGTGGAAACCGTTCTGCATACCCCTGGATGATTACAGATGCTGCCTTCATTGTACCAATTCTGCTCAAAATATGAGAGGCGCTATCGAAACTATTGATAAAGAGTTTCATTTTGTTTGGGTGTTCGATAACAAATTGATCAAGGGCCTTTTTATCAGATAGCTTGGATGTGAGATTGAAAAAATCCACAGAGGAATTGATGATGCTATCCATTCTATTTAACAATACAATACGATCTTCGGTTGTGAAAACCGTGTTCTTCAGGTAGGTGCCGAGTTCGAGGGCTGATGGCTTCAGAGTCAAATAGTGGTCAGTGATTTTTGCAAGTGCATTGTGCCAAGCTTGCTTCGCCGTGGTGTCATTTTCTGCTGCAGGTTTGAGGGATTTGATAAATTCAGTAAGTTCGGTTCGTCGTCGGGTAGGGTGATCAGCGACATAGAGGAGGGTGTCGTAGTGCACTTGAAACAATTGAATTTGTTTATTCATTTGGGTTAGTGTTGGAAGGTCGGGAACTGTTCCAAAAAAGGATTTTTTACGAGCATTCCATACGCG
>JBILOD010000155.1:0-8120 GCA_044374645.1 Pseudobdellovibrionaceae bacterium
TCAAAGGGCTAAAAACCCCCAGTCTCTGAGCATAATCCAAAGACCAATTCACGCCAATGTCTTCGATGATTCTGACTGTCGGTACGTTCAGGGATTTCACCAGAGCATTCCTGAATAAAATATCACCCTCAAAGGTTTTCGAGTGGTTGGTAGGCTTCCAAGTTTTTGTTTGCTTGATATCTTCACCCTTTTTCGGTGCATCTTGCCCTTCTGAATCTTCAGCACTCACTTCTTCTTCAAAAACCACTGGGGCATCGAGTATTGGCGTTGCTGGTGTGTAGCCCTTATCTAAGGCCGCAGCATAGACGATTGACTTGAACGACGAGCCCGTCTGACGAGCCGCCTGGATGGTACGATTGAATTCGGATTTTTCGAAATTCTTGCCACCCACCATGGCGATGACGTCATCGGACTGCAAGTCCAAGCTCAACAGTGCACCCTCAGCTTCTGGCTCTTGCTCCAAATTTAATGCTAACTGACCAGTAAACTCTGTGGGAGTTGGAGGATTTTTTGTTTTAGCCGCTGGGTTTTTCCGTAGGCGCTCTGACTGAAACTGTTCGGCAACAATTTTTACTTCAATCACATCACCCACTTTTAGGGCTTGTGAAGGTTTGCTAATCGATTCCCGCTCAGGCGAAACTTCAGGATTCGGCTTACGAGCCCACTTCATTGAATCAATATCAATCAGTCCTTCAGCCCCGGGTATCTTAACGCTGACGAGTCCACTGGTGTCGTCAACCTTTGTGACCACACCCTTCACCAAATCGCCCAGTTTGAGCCAACTCGGAAGCTTTCCTTGATTTGCAACAACAGCTCCCTCAACCTCTGGAACGATCGTCATCTCGCCATGTTCATCAATCAAGCGCGCCGTTGAAATTCCTTCCATGAGCTTTTTCTTTTCATCTTCAAGAAACTTCTCAATTTCCTCTTCGGCGATATTTTTTGTGGCTCCTCGGTATCCCTGACGCTTATCAAGGTCTCTCAGGCCCCTTTCAACGCTCTTTTGAGCTTCGATCTGTTTGTCAAAATCAAGGCCCGTATAAACTTTCAATCCCTGATCGAGAACGACCTCTTCAGTGAGTTTCTTCACCAACATCTGGCGAACGGTCTCGAGATAGAACGGGGCCATCTCTTCGTACTTCTCTTTGATAAACACTTTAATCGGCGCCTTCGCTGCGGCTTCTGCTTGCGCTTCTTCGACAAAACCCTTTTCGGCCATTTGCTTCAATACGTATCTTTGGCGCTCTTTGGCTCGCTTCGGATTGACGACCGGTGAGTAACGGCTCGGGGCTTGAGGCAATCCCGCTAACATGGCTGCCTCAGCCACATTCAATTTTTCCACCGGTTTACGAAAATAAGTCTCGGCCGCAATTCCAATTCCATAACTTCTCTGCCCCAAAAAGATCTGGTTCAGATACAAGTACATGATGTCTTCTTTAGACAAACTCTTTTCCATTTTTAAGGCCAATAGCACATCTTTGATTTTTCGAGTGATCGTTCGTTCCGATGAGAGCATCAGCGTTTTTGCAACCTGCTGGGTGATCGTCGATCCCCCCTGTACCGTGTGCCCAGCCTTAATGTTTACAATCAACGCCCGCATGATCGCTTGAAAATTAATGCCACTGTGTTCGAAGAATTCGCTATCCTCAGCGGCCATAAAGGCCTGAACTACCACTTTGGGAATTTTGTTGAATGGAACGAGGACGCGGCGCTCTCGGTAGAATTCACCGATCTTGCGGCCGTCTCTGGCGTGAACGCTGGTAACCAATAATGGTTTATAGTCTTCAAGCGTCACAACGTCAGGCAAGCTATTATTCACGGAGACGACTAAAGAAACTACGCTCGCGATACCAATCACGATTAAAATTGCGATTACAATAAGGATTTTCTTCATTGGACCTTCCATCTAACTTCTAGCAAGTCTAGGAAAATCCAGCCACTCTGTCTATGAATATCATGGGTTTTAGACAGTGGGGGTATAGTGAACCTAATGAGCTCCGTCTAAATACTGCTCAAAAGCGTCCGGTGTGCTGTCATCATCTTCAGAACCAGTACAAAAACTTGGTTTCTTTCTCAACTTTGCACCCTTGACACCTTTACAAGCAAAGTATTCGGCACATTTGGCACTCCGAATTTGACTTAGCATCGGCTTTACATCTCCCAAACCTGCCGCCACCACCGACTGGCTCGATTGATAGGCCATATTTTTTTGCATAAATTCCGCCTCACTCTTCTGTAGGCGATTCTGAGCCTGAGAGAGACGCGAGTTATAATTATTTGTTTTCTGAATCAAAGTGTTATTTAGATTGTTGAGTGTCTCCAATGCCGCTTGACGCGAATCCTTAGCTTCCCCCTCAGCTCCTTCGATTGCTTCATTCAATTCATTTGGAAGCTGGCCCAGCATATTCTCGGCTTGTTCCATTGCATCCTTAAGTGTCGCCAGATTATTGTTGGCTTCTACAATTGTTGCATTCAACATCGAAAATTCATTCGTGTAGTTCTCTTTGGCAATTTTAATACACTGATTGTATTTCACCTTTTGCATTTGGGCACGCATCTGTTGTTGTGTTTTGAATTTACTTTTATAGGCGTTTTTCTTTGTTTCTCTACTGCGAAGATCATCTATGGCCGCAATATCTTGATCGAACTGCGCCTGCATTTGCGCTAGCTCCTTCGTAAATTCCATTTTGTCGTTGTCATTCATGTCAATGCAGGCACCCATGTGTTTTGTGTAAAGTCTCGACAATGCCGATTGGGCCAAATCCCGTCGTTGGGTTTCTTTAGCTTGTTGTTGCACGGCTTCGCCAATTTTCATTCTCATTTCACTCGCTCTTTGGGCCATTTCATTCTTAATTTTACGAATATTTTCGGGCAAACCCCGATTGAGGTCCTTCATTTCCTTAAGAATTTCTTGATATTCTTTCGCAGCATCAGACTTCGCATCCGTCAAATCATCGGCCTCTTTTTGGACATCGTCCAGTCTATCTTCAGCATCTTTACGAGAGTCTTTCGCGTCTTTATACATATCTTCCTGAGTTCTTTTCCAATATTTGATTTCATCGGTACCCATTTTACAACTTATGCTGCCGCCACCAAGTGAACCCATCATCGGATTATTCATCATGCCGCCACCAAAATATTGGCTACCAGCCATACCCAAAATCTGTGACATCACGCCCATGCCACCGCCAGCATCGGTATCTCCATCTTCTTCATCACACTTGGCAGCCTCAGAAATACAATTCCCAAGCCCAGTATTTGTACAGTCCTTTTTGATTTGATCTTCTAAGTCGCGACTCTCTTCATGAGCACTATCGCAGGATTGTTTGGCGTCATCCTTGAGTTCTCTATCCTTTTGATCCTTTCGATCTTCCTTCTGCAAATCAAATTGTTGTTGGTAAATCCTCTGAGCACCGGGGGAATTAGGATCAAGATTGGGTGCCTGAATCAAATATGGTGAAAATTGACTCTGACTCTGACTCTGATTCTGATTCTGATTCTGATTCTGAGGATTGGCATTCGCCAAACGACTTACACTTAAGAACAATAATATCACCACGCCGAATAGATATTTTCCAAATGCGGTCAATAATTTTACTTGAGGCTCTACCTCATTTTCGGTGAGCACTCTGTATGCCTTTTTTTCGACAGTTATATACAGTTTGGTCATTGCTCTCCCTCTAAACAAACACTTCTAAGTCTACAATCATATCAGAGCAATTAAGAGGCCAGAAATGTAGGTAAGCGGGAGGTCATCGTGTTGTATCGCTCTGAGACCCTTTGCTGAACGCAATTTAATGTGTGGCCTAATCTAAAGCCATTTCCGAACCCACCGAACCTAGTTTTGCGCCCGCCACATGGACCTAAGGCCCAATTGCCAAAGTCCCAAGTGAATGGTCAAAACGAACTAAATTCCCTTTTTAGGCTAGTAAAGTAGTCTACAATAGACAAATCGTCCATTTTTAGGCTACTTTAATAGTGTATGGCGACTCCTATCGAACTTGAAATTTTTGTCCATGACGACTGGCATTCCATTGGATTTGTAGATGTTGAAGCCAAGACTCTTCATAGGGGTTATCTTGCTCCCAGCGTCCTCGAATATGATTTCGCCTACCTAGAAAAATTTGGAGAACGCCTCCTTTCAAACAAATTTCACTCCTTGAGTTTGCGGTACCCCCTCAATTACGGAACCTATCGAGAAAACACATGGCCACCTTTCCTGCTCGATCTTTTACCAACCGGAGCCGCTCGTGAACACTGGTTGCGGCGCCTTAAATTGCGTGACGGTTTTGAAGCTGATTTTAGTCTCCTCAAATTCGGTGGGATCAATCCTCCAGGCCATATTCGCGTGAAAAGTGCTGAGCCGCTTTTTATTTCTCGCGACGATCAAATAGGTTTTGGTTTTAGTGAAATTCTAGAAAGAGGCCCTGACTTCGTTGAATATTCTGAGAGAATTGGCGCAATCGTTTCCGGAACTAGTGGCGCCCAGGGAGTCGCTCCTAAGTTTTTGCTTGTTGAAGATTTGAATAGCAAATGGCACGGCGATGGGGCCATTCCTGACAATCAGATCAAAGCGAACTGGCTCGTCAAATTCCCTCGAAGCAAGCAACCGCGAGATTGCCTCATCCTACAAACCGAGGCACAATACTACGCCATCGCAAAGGATCTTGGAGTTAAGGTCCATGGTCCTCTCAAGTGGGAAAATGACGCTCTTTTCATTCCCCGCTTTGATCGTCAGCTAAACGATAAGCAGGGTATCACGCGATTGGGCATTGAAAGTTTCACCTCCGCAATGGGTTTCGCAGATTTTGGAGTGAACACGAATATTGAGGCTTGCCTTGACACAATACTTCAATTCTCAACATCAATCGAAGCAGACATTTTTGAATTCATATTCAGAGATTTTCTGAACATCGTCATGGGCAACACTGACAATCACGGCAGAAATTCGGCTTTTCTTAAATTTCCCGATGGCAGAGTCCTACTGTCTCCGCTCTATGATTTTGCACCCATGGTTTTGGACACCTCTGGTATCCCACGTGCCATCAAATGGTCCCATGAGTCCAAGTACATTCCCAAATTTTACCTAATTGTCGATTGGCTACTTGATCACGGATTTGAGAAAGAGAAGATAAAATCCTCCTTTCAAGATTTTCACTTGAGATTAGAAAATTTGATGAGTTTGATGGGTACGCACAAAGTCGAAAATGAAGTGTGTGACATAGCATGCCGCCGTTACGATCTCTTTATGAAATACCTTTCAGAGTTCCTGGTGAGATATGAAAAAGCAGACTAAACTTCAAGAAAGACGAGACCTCCGAAACCGGCTTTTCAACGCGATTGAAGAGCAATCTATTGACCTAAGAGATGCCCTTAAAATGACTCGCACTGTGGTTGGAAAAAATCAGGCTGAATACGCACGGCTAGTAGGGGTTAGCAAGAAAATCATCGCGGATCTTGAACTTGGAAAAGGAAATCCAACGATAGGTACACTTAACAAACTCTTCGCGCCCATTGGAATTAAAATTGGATTGGTGCAAGTGAATGGCAAAAAAAAAGTCCCAGAAAGCAACTCTGACATATAAACCCGGTTTTGTTAAGGTGGGTAGCCATTATAGCGACTTTAGGCTTCTCAGTACGAGCTGAGCTTGCTCACCATCGCCAGGGACAGCTCCCTTGCTTAGACTTGTAGGGTTTATTACTCATGAGACTTACGCCCTCTGAGACAATGACAGGATAACACATTCTTTGGATTCGTCAATTTTTGCTTTGATGCTAAACAGTTTTAGAAAGAAAAAAGTCACACGATTTATTGTGGTTTCTCCTCATTTGACTTTAATAGCCTCATTAAGAGATTCTGGATTGACTATTTTTGGCATTGCTTAAACATTTTTGCACTTCCTAAGGAAAATAATGGAATCTCTGCTCGCGACTTTAATTGATACAGTTATTAACTTAATCAATATCATTCTCCACATTGATATTCATCTTGCTGAGTGGAGCCAAATGCTTGGCCCCTGGACCTACGTACTTTTATTCCTGATCATCTTTGCAGAAACGGGCTTTGTTGTGACACCGTTTTTGCCTGGCGATTCCCTGTTGTTTGCGGCGGGCGCTATTGCGACTGTAGAACACGCTGACCTCAATGTGCATGTCATGGGTCTTGCTTTGTTGGCAGCCGGTATTCTCGGTGATTTTGTGAACTACAGTATAGGTAAGCATCTGGGACCAAAGATTTTTCGTAAGGAAGATTCCTGGCTACTCAACAAGGAGCATTTAGTCCGCACCCAAAATTTTTATGCGGAACATGGTGCAAAGACCATTATCATCGCACGTTTCGCGCCCATCATTCGAACCTTTGCGCCCTTTGTTGCGGGCATTGGAAGAATGAACTACTCGCGCTTTGTCGTGTACAACGCCCTTGGTGCCTTTTTGTGGGTCTATAGTTTTTTGTATGCGGGTTATTTTTTTGGAAATTTGCCAGCCGTAAAACGAAACTTTCATATCATTATATTTGCTGTCATCGGCTTGAGCTTGATGCCCATCGTGATCGGGTGGCTGCAAAATCGGAGAGCTAAATTAGCCAAGCGCGTTCACTGATCGCTTGGCTTTGATAAACATCCTCGGACGACGCAGCCAACGATAGGCTGCGAAGCAAATGGAAATGGCCCTATTTTTGAACGACCTTTTGTTGTATCCGCCCAAAAATACTCTTGCCTTGAGAATCGAGCATTTCCATTGAAACGGTGTCTCCAACCTTCATGAATGGAGTTTTAATGGCACCCTCATTGATTTGTTCGAGCATGCGCTTTTCAGCCAAACAGCTTGAACCTTTGGTTGGGTCCTCATTAGAAACGGTACCACTACCAATGATCGTGCCCGGCTGCAAATCTCGGGTCCGCGCCACATGAGCAATGATCTGACCAAAATGAAAATGCATTTCTTTGGCATTGGCTTCGCCAAAAAACTTTTCATTGTACTTTACATGCAGAGGCAATTGCACGCGCCCCTCTTTCCAGCCTTCACCAAGTTCATCCGGTGTCACACAAACAGGCGAAAGGGCAGAAGCGGGCTTACTTTGAAAAAATCCGAAACCCTGCTCCAGTTCACCGGGAATGAGCCCGCGAAGAGAAACATCATTAATCAACAGAACTAATTTAATTGATTTTAGCGCTTCTTCAGGGGTTGCTCCCATCGGCACAAAGCCCGTAACCACACCCACTTCCCCTTCGAAATCCGTACCATGGGCAAAATCGATCTGAGGAATATCTTCCGTCGGTGCAAGAAACCGAGCGCATTCGCCTTGATAAATCAAAGGCACAGTTTCCAGAGTCGCCGGCAATGGAGCTTTACGCGCCATTCGCACTAACTTGATATGCTGAATGTAGGCTGAACCATCGGCGAACAAAAATGTTCGTGGAACGCAAGCAGCAGCATCGGCGACTTTAAAATCAAAAGCCCCATGGCATGTTCCTTGATTCAACTGAACATACAATTCTTCGAGTTTTGGTTTTACTTCATTCCAGTTTTCGATGGCCTGACGGAAGTGCTTCGCAATTCCCGTGGCCTTAACAGCGCGAGTGAGATCGCGACTTACAACAACTAATTCACCATCAATAGATTTTGTCGATTTAAGCGTTCCTAATTTCATGTCCAGAACTATAGAAAGGCTTTTTGCTGGGCACCAGAGAATTTTATCAAATAGCCTCAAAGGAAGTGATGCGTTACACTTCGGCTCGAAGGTGAGGTTTTCTATGAATCAGGATTTTACACTTTATACGTACTACCGAAGTTCAACCGCTTACCGCGTACGTATTGCGCTAAATTTGAAGGGCGTAAAATACACCCAAGTTCCCGTACACTTGTTAGAGGATGGCGGTCAACAGCATAAGCCAGAATATCGGGCCCTCAATCCGGCCGGAGAGGTTCCAACTCTCGTCCATAACAACCAAGTTCTCAGCCAATCCTTTGCCATCATCGAGTACATTGATGAACTGTTTCCCCAACCGCCCCTTTTCCCGGCTGCGGCCTTTGATCGCGCTAAGGTTCGTCAGATATGCGAACACATCAACTGTGGCATCCACCCCATCGCCAACCTAAAAGTGCAACAGTATTTAACC
>JBILOD010000157.1:0-8115 GCA_044374645.1 Pseudobdellovibrionaceae bacterium
GTCGAGGCCGATGAATACCAAGCAGGCCAGCAAGTCGAACTGGTCATAAAAACTATGACGGACCTCGGCTACAAAGCCATAGTCGATGGAAAGTACTGGGGTGTCCTTTATTACAATGAAGTGTTTCAGGAGCTGGAAAAGAATCAGGAAGTCCTCGGTTTTATCAAGCAAATCCGTCCTGATGGGAAACTCGATCTCACCCTTTATAAAACGGGACACCATGACGCCAAAGACATTGGTTCCGTGATCTTAGCAGACCTTAAAGCCGCTGGCGGCTTTTTACCTCTCACCAGCAAAACCGAAGCCGATGAAATTTACGACACTTACGGTGTCAGCAAGAAGAAGTTTAAAATGGCGTTGGGAGGGCTCTATAAACAGCGTCTAATCACCATCGAGGATGATGGTATTCGCCTCTGTCCCTGAATGGGCACACATATCATTTGCTGGCAATAACTGGTAACTAGTTCCTAAATTCTACTGAATAAAATCTCTCATTAGATCGTAGACTCGTTCGGCAAAATAAAGTGGAATTTCAACCAGATTGAATTTTGAGTCTTCAAATGATTTTTCATGAACCTCTGGAAGTTTGGTTCCCATCTTTATGGCATATTTGGATTTTTTTTCTTTTACGAACTGAATCACCGATTTAATTGAACCCGTGCGCCCAGCTTTCACTTCAATAGGAACGATGTTCATTCCCAATTGAATCACAAAATCGATCTCAGCATTATTGGATCTTTCATCTCGAAGCCAATAGTTCAATTCAGGAGCCTCATAGTTATCATGAAAAGCCAAATTTTGCCCCACAAACTGCTCGGAAATAATTCCTTTATAAAGAAGTTGTGCAGGATTATTGGGCTTAAGATAGAGATCTTTAATCGAAACAGGATCCAGCTTCAACATGTAGGTTGCAAGACCAGAATCAAGAAAGAGAAGCTTAAATATTTTTTCATTTTCGCCTATTTTGAGAGGAATACCCGATGCACTTGTATGAATCACCTTGATAAGCACATTGGCTTTTACAAGTAGATCAATCGCAGCTCTCAAATCACGGCTAGTATCGCTGCTTGAAATTTCACTATACTTGACCTTTTGGCCAATGTGAGAAGGTATATAGTCAAAAACCTTTTCAACCCGAATGGGATATGGCCTTTGTTTAGAATATTTCGGAAAATCATTCTTATAATTCTGAATTATTATTCGTTGAGTTTTTCTTGCGGCCTCGAAACTCTTTCCCTCAGTTATATAATCAGATACGACTTCTGGCATTCCTCCAGTATGTAAGAAATCATAAAAGAGTTCCAAAAATTTGTTATGATAAAATGGTTCAAGCTGGAGTTTATCAGAGGCGTTGGATGCTATGCTAGGCTTCAGCTCAAAGTTTTCATAGATTTCAAAAAGTTTATACTCTTGGAGGGCCACTAGGAATTCTCTAAATTGAAGTGGGCCAATATACATATACTCCACTCGTCCAACCGGCATCGAGAACTCATGCTCATTCAGTACGAATTCTAGAAGCGATCCAGCGGCTATCACTGGCAGGTCTGGCTTCTTTTCATAAAAATATCGTAAACATTGAATGGCCTCAGGCACTGTTTGGATTTCATCAATAAATAAAAGAGATTTTGAGGTGAATGATGTATTCTTTAAAACGCTAATTTGCTCAACGATTTTCTCTGGGTCGAGCAAAGAAAAGGCACCTCGCAATTCAGAATCAAATTCCAAATTAACCTCTATGAGATCCAAATCTAAAGATCGACAAAGCTCTCTTACTAATGTTGTTTTTCCAACCTGTCGAGCTCCACGAAGAATGAGGGGTTTTCTTTTTTTGCTAGCATGCCATTTTTTCAGCTCAGGCAGTTGTTTTCTCTGAATCACTTTTAACTATCCCATTAAAAAATACATTATATGTCTATAATACACCCATATTATAAACATTTTCAATACATTATTAGGGGGAACGGCAATTATTTGCCCAAACTACCGGCATCCAACCCAGCGGCATTGCAGCGTCCAGTAAATCAACCCGGCCTGTAAAGCCATAATGATCTAGTTCAGCGGCCAGAGCTTCCCAATGTGAGATTCTTCACAAAAACTGGCCTCCGTTGTAATCACTTAATATTGCCAAGGGAATTTAGAGAAATCCTTTGGTCGTTTTTCAACGAAAGCTTCTCGCCCTTCAGCGGCCTCTTCGGTTCCATACGCCAATCGCGTGGCTTCACCCGCAAATAGTTGCTGTCCCACGAGACCATCATCTACCAAATTAAACCCATACTTCAACATTCGCATCGCCGTTGGAGATTTGGAGTTCATTTCCTGAGCCCATTCCAAGGCCACACGTTCAAGATCTTTGTGTGGGATGACGGCATTCACCATTCCCATATCAAAGGCTTCTTGAGCGGAGTAGTTGCGTCCTAAAAAGAATATTTCACGAGCCCGTTTTTGCCCAACCATGCGCGCCAAGTACGCTGAGCCATAGCCACTGTCAAAGCTCGCCACATCGGGATCAGTTTGCTTGAAAATCGCATGTTCTTGACTGGCCAGCGTGAGATCACAAACCACATGGAGAGAATGACCACCGCCCACAGCCCAACCAGGGACTACGGCCATTACAACCTTAGGCATAAATCGAATCAAACGTTGCACTTCAAGTATGTGTAAGCGGCCTAATCGCGCGAGGTCGACTTTGCCTGCAGCTTCTTTGTCCTCGTATTTGTACCCATCTTTACCGCGAATGCGTTGATCACCACCAGAACAGAAGGCCCAGCCACCATCTTTGGGAGAAGGGCCATTACCGGTAATAATCACAACACCGACATCCGGAGTGATGCGCGCATGTTCAAGTGCCGTATAAAGTTCATCCACAGTTTGGGGACGGAAAGCATTCCGAACTTCAGGACGATGGAAGGCAATTCGAACTGTCCCCTGGTGTTTAGCACGATGATAGGTAATGTCTTGGAATTTAAAATCAGGGACTTCAGTCCACCATTCTGGGTTGAAGATATCAGAAACCATTGAGCACCTCGTTCATTGCAGATAGTTTTTTTGGGCCGCTGTTGTTTAGCTACCAATATTTAGCTACATCTTAGGAGCTACTGTCATTGAGCTACTGTCATTGAGCTACCATCATTGGCCATACCGAAATTAGCAGTCGGTCTATCTCTTATTAAATGAAACCACCCTTAACAAGCTTCAAACTGAGCGTCAATGAAGCGCCTTCCCAGAGCGACATTGTAGGGAAAGCGTGTTGGCTTGAAGGCCGCTCCTATGATACAAGTCACAAAATCCAAACGGAAGTGGTTATGACGACATCAAACACGAGCACTATTGATCCTTTTCAACTTTTTAGTGACTGGTTTCATCAAGCCGAAAAAAATGAATCTAGTTATCCCAATGCCATGTCGCTCGCCACTCTGGGTGAAGACGGATTTCCCGATGTGCGTATTGTGCTGATGAAAGATTTTGATTCCAAGGGAGTAGTCTTTTACACCAATTACCTGGGTAAAAAAGGCCGTGATCTCGCTCACCTTCCCAAAGCATCATTGTGCTTTCATTGGAAGAGTCTCGAAAAACAAGTTAGATTTACCGGAACGATTGAAAAGGTCAGTGCCGACGAGTCCGATCAGTACTTTGGCTCCCGTGCTCGCCTAAGTCAATTGGGAGCCTGGGCCTCAGAGCAATCTCAAATTATGCCGGGCCCCCTTGAACTTGAAAAACGAATGGCGGAGTACACTCTCAAGTTTCATGTTAAAACCATTCCCCGCCCGGAACATTGGGGTGGATACCGCTTGAAGCCCATAAAGATTGAATTTTGGGAGGAGGCCCTTGGCCGTCTCCATCGCCGCCGCCAATTTCAAAAAAGTGACACCGGCTGGGCTATGGATTATTTGTTTCCATAGCCTCTCAACAATCATTCTCCGCCGCAATTTTCTGGTCCCGCTATCATTTTCCAATTATCAATAAATTCGATTAACTTATTGGGTCACCAAGTGAATAGGGGCATCAGAGGTGGACGTTGTACTTAAATTGATCAGTGTTGCGTTCTGATAAGTATTTGCAAGATTCGAGTCACTCACATAATACCCACCCAAGTCGCCTGCTTCAAATTGGCCGTTTCCATTGAGATCTGCGCGAGCCCAAACGGAGTAGTTCGCTGGACCTAATTTGGTGATTCGATATTTTACAGATGCCGCTGCGCTCGACAGAGCGAAGGACTTTAGCCCATTTCCCAAGAAATCCGATGGTGGCGCCCCCTCGACATAAGCTAAGACGATGGTTGTACCTTTGGCCAGAGTCTGCCCAAAGTAAATAGTGCCCGTGATTTCATTGGTCCCCTGAGAGAATGACGCCTCGAGAGTAAGAGAACTGTCCCCTGCGCCCGCCCCTGATCCAGACGTGCCTTTGCTACAAGCTCCTAAAATCAAGGTCATACCGAACACAACTTTCAACAGAAACTTCGACTTAAAATTCATCTCTTTCTCCTCTTCTCACTTCAATATACCAAAACATCCTTTATTTAATCAAAGAGAAGAACGGAGACCTATAAAGGCCTCATTATTGACTAACGCCTAAATAAAAGCGTATTGGATGCAGAAATTTTCGTGCGAAAAATGAGGACCGGAGAAAAACCCCCGGAGGCCTAGCTAAAGCTAGGTCGAGGAGGTTATTCGAGGACCTCATTTTACAGCCGAAAAGAGCAAGTGCAATGCGCTTTTATTTAGGCGTTAGTCAATAATAACGCAAACCCAAACCTTGCCGCAAAGACCTCCAAAGCAACAGCGCCTTAAACGCGGGCCCAAGGTTGAGTACCCAATAGGACAAACCATCACATAGCACCGTCCCTTTTTTCGTCCCTTTTTTTGGTGTCACCTTGCCCCGTCCCATGCCATGGGGCTCCGTCCCCAAAATCCGTCCCCAAAATCCATACAAACTTGAAAGTGTTTGATCTAAAAAATGAACTGTGGGACGAGGGGGCGGAACAACTTAAAATAGGAGGCATTATGAACCGGTTTTTTTCTTTTTTTGTTTTCTTAGCGATAGCTAGTTTGGGCAGCCAAACTTGGGCCACAACACCCATCGCCCCAGAGGCCCAATACTCCTACGGCAGAATTGCTGCCTGTAAAGCTAACTTTAGCTGTGCTAGCAATGATATCTGTGAGCTTGCTGTCTTCACGTCGGCGGTGGATGCCTTAAATGGAAAAACCGATCAACAGGGTTTTCTCTCACTATTTCAGGGACCATTACATGATGGAACCTACGATGAAAATATTTTGGTACCTGCAATGTTGCTTTATAAACAAACTAACGAAGGCACTACTTATTCTATAACCACGACGGCCGACTTTCCACCACCGATGAGTTTTACAATTGGGCCAATAAAGGCTAACGAAGCTTTTTCTTTAACACTCGACGCTCGACGAAACTATCTTTGCTACCTCAAAAGAATAAAATGAATTACCTTGACCCAAAGGGGAGGTCATGATGTTGGCAACTAAAGTTCGATTTGGAATAATAACTCTACTCATCAGTGTTTTTTCAATTGGTATATTAACAACTGGCGTTTTTGCGAACGAGCCCATTGAACCACAAATGCGAAAAGTAAACCTTTCGATACCGGTCAATGAAAGCATGCCTCCCTATGGAAACCTATCACTCACAAACTATGTCAGTTTAAATCGCTACACCGGGTACACACTGAAGGCCATGACGATTCACGGAACCGTTTTTGATCGAAGAGCCTCAATCGATGTTTACCTCGATGGCTCCCCCATTGCTTTTGGAACTCAAATTAATGGCTTTGATAGAAGAACCTCAGTTGAACTGTTTCGCTCTCCCCGATTGGGTTCCCACGCTGACCTGACACTGCGAACCGATAATCCTGTTGAAATTTATGATGTATCCTTGGTTTTAGAAAAATAAAAGAAGCAGGCCTGGCACACATTTCGAGCGCCGACCATTTTTAATAGCGCTAGTGATTGAAGAAAGCTCACTAAATAGATTGAGCAACATAGAACAAAAATCACTAGTGGCTTTGGATGTGCCTCGGAGGTTGGGAAATTTGAAATCCGACCTGATCAATTGTAACACCCAGATTCAAATTGAAAATCTCATTCACTTTATCTGCAAATTGGCGATGTTGATTATCGCTTTCGTTCTCCGAAAGAAATGAGTAAATCTGATTGTCAATGAGTACAAAGAAGTCTTCGCCCCTTTTGGAAACATAACCACCCAAATAGGCAGGTTTATAATTCGCCAACAATGCTAAATGATTCTCTGGCAAATCGGAGTTCAGATAGGGACCTGGACCAATTCGGAAGTTTCCATCCAAATCTAGAATCCAATAATAATAGCGATTAGGATCCCAAGATCTCAGAACAACATCCGGGTCACTTTGAAACGTTTCGATCTGGTACCCTTCATCATTAGTCGTACCCCATTGCGTTGGAAGTTCTGATGTTAAACTCTCTAGGTCTACCGAATGGAAATAGGGTGTGTGAGGCCATTTAAGTGGAAATACACCATCCATTAGGAGATCTAAATTTTTCTTATTTTTAGAGGTAAGTTCCTCTTCAAATTTCAATTTGGCCTCAGTGATTTCTTCACGCTTTTGTGACAAACCTAAAAGATCAAATTCATGAAGTGTGACAATCGAGCGCTGGCCAGATGACTCCTCTAACAATTCAACTAAAATACTCATCAACCGCATGTGCCGAGCATTAGAGGAGGTAAAATTGTTCAAAATACCCAAAACTCTACCATGAAAAACCGAATCTTTAGAACGCAGATTAAAAAATTGATGATCACCCGTCAACGCCAGTCTAAAACCTTGGTGTTTTGCATACTTAGTTTGGTGAGGTTTCTCTTTTAAAGCACTTGCCTCTCGTAGTTTTCGAACTTCATCAGCAGTAGAATCATGAAATTTAACTGAGTCAATCATTCGTCGAGTGATATCATCCATCGCATCAACAGTGAGCGGGTTCGATATACCTTCATAAAATTCCTGTAAAAGAGCTCTTAGCTCTGTTTGAGTATATTTATGACCCGAACTCTTCAGTACTGGCCAGGTTGAGGGCGTTGTCTTTGTCGAGGAATGGTCCTGTACCGGCTCGAAATTGACTGTTTCGATTGATTCGAAAAATTTTCCGCCAAAGGCTTCCTGCGCATGCTTAGGGGCTACCATCTCGTGGCCCAATTTAAATTTCTGTCTTGGTTCATGAAGAGTTTCGAAATAGCTGTCACCCTGTGAACTTTGGGTTAACAGTAACAATCCCTCCTGGTTTAGAAATTGCCCCTGCTTCCTTATCACCTCCCCACATAGACTGGAATTTGTGGCAAAGGCAGACTGACTAAACCATAACACTAGGATTATTGAAAATCGATTCATGGCCCAGCTCTCCAAAATCTTAGCGAATTTTTTTGATATTCAATGTCTCACGACATTGATCCATAAGGGCATTTTGGAAGTGTGGTCGTTTCGTCACCAGATCTCCTTCTTCCGCCTCAACGGCCCGCACCGCGACTGCGCCAAGTTGGACATCCATAACTCCAAATTTAGCAAAACCGGTTTCAGTCAATACTCTTTTCCAAAAAACCATCGGATCCATTGTTTCCACAATTCTTGGGGCCAATGGTTTAAGAATCAAATCAGCTACCGATCGAGCTTCAAGTAATTCATCGCCTGCAAGACCGACCAAAGTGCCGATATTCGCGAACACACTATCAGAAGAAACTCTAACCGCATCATTTTCTGCAGTTTGCGAAACTTGAATTTCTCTAGGCTGAGTGATGATTCCGCCGAGGGTTTCGCCTGTTTCAGGGTTTATGAGCGGCTGAATACCCTGACTCGTTGTCTCAACCCCCTGTAGACTGGCGAACAACATTCTATGTAACTGATTTGATTTATCGTAAGAAATATCAAACTGCTGTATAGAGCCGTCTTTTTTATCGAATCTCATAAAAATCATAGGCTTGCTATAATCTTTGACAAATCGAGGTGTCGCAGTGATATAAATAACATGATCTTCCTGCCCAGACTTGTTTTTATAAAATGAATAGGCATAAGAATCGGCCATATTCTTTTTAATTCCGCTCAATTCACGTAAGCTTTCTTTCCCA
>JBILOD010000232.1:0-6330 GCA_044374645.1 Pseudobdellovibrionaceae bacterium
GGGGCGGTGAATAATTGGGCTATTTGGATTCAGTCATTGCTTGCCAATCTTTGAATTCGATTTGCCAGGTTTTCAAATAATATTGTCTGAGGCCTTCAGGAACTACAGCAGTGACTTGATGGGCGCAGCGATGCATTTGTTCACGTTCATTGAGATCGCTATTTTTTTCTGGACCAAGAAGACAATACCTCATGATCCACCTTTGCTGGAGCTGGGAGGAGAGAACGGAGATGAGCTCTTCGCTGGTTGCTTGGATCCATTGTTCATCAGAAATAAATTGAGGATTGGAAGGAGACAAGCCGATGCCGGGAAAGTTTTCACTGTGACGGTCTTGGCGAAATAAATAATTTTGATTGATGGCCATGGAGAATGCCTGATGGTCTAGGCTGGCCTCCAGGGTTCCAAGGAGACGCTTGGTAGCAATCAGTTCAGTAGCCATATACTTGTGTTCTCTTGATTCCGTTCGATACTTTGTAGCCACAACCGTTTCCGTACCATCGCCATTGTCAGTTACTCTCTCATCGGGAAATGTGCCCGAGAGTAATGATAGGAAAGCTATCGCTCCAGAAACACCACTTCTCGGTCTTGGATCTTTTATTCGAGTAAAGGTCTCTTCATAGGGAACCTGTACAGAATACTCTTTCGTTCTCTGAATCGACGTCTCAGAATGTTCTGAAACAAAGCTTCCCTGAACTTTGAGATCTAAAATCACTTTGCCCTTGGGGTCATACCACTTGGAGAGCAAAAAGGCCTTCTTCAAGTTCTCATTCATGATCTTGACGAGATCGGGAAGCATAGTGGTCATAGTCGCAGTGGATTTGACATCGCGAAAAAGTGTCACTGAGTTTTTTAATTCCGGCAAATTCAATGTCTGTTTCCAAATCTGGCAGGTTTTCTCCAGCCACTGCCCAGTATAGTACTCTCGAGGATCTAAAGTCTTTAGAGTTTGCATGCAAAAAATCTGTCCCTGATTATAGATATTATTTTGAAGCGCGGAAAGGTTTTGTGCCAAAGCCCTTTCTAGGATGAAGTGATTGCGATTAAACTCCGCCTGTGCCGCCAAAGGATTGGATTGTTTCAGGTACTCTTCAATCCGTGATTGGACTCGATTGGAAAATAAGGCAATTTCTTCTTTTTGGGTCGCAAAGGCGGCCCCGGAAGGAAAAACCTGCCAATCTCCTTCACTCTTGATGATTTGCAAAAGCAATGATTCACTGTCGCCGAAATTTCCACCCAAACGGAGCAGTCTGACGTCAATTAATTTTCGATTCAACCACATTTGTTGAGCAAGGCGAAGTCCCTCTTTTGCTTCCGAATTAAGCTCATCGTCAGTGGTTGCCTGTTGAAAAAGACTGAGAGCTTTTTCGTATTCACCTTGTCTTAATGCTTCATGACCCCGTTCTGTGAGGCTAGCGCAAGAGGAGAAAAGCATTAGAAGCAATAAAGATCCAAAAGCTTTGGTCAAATTTTTGATTTCAAATGTCACCATGTCAACCTCACCAAGGGAGAATGGGACCATCACAATGCCAAAAGGTACCGCTGTTCTCGATATTCAAATCTTCAATGCGTTGAAGTAAGTTTGTGGCGGAATCCTTTGGAGTGCGATCGCCAGAATGTTGGGTCATATCGGTTTGTACAAAACCAGGGTGAAGCACACCAATCGCTATTCCACGATCTCGCAAATCAATGGATAAACTTTTTGCAATTGCATTCAGTGCGGCCTTAGACGCTCGATACCCATAATAGGAACCACTCGTATTATCGGCAATGGAGCCCATACGACTGGTAATCATCGCTACCTTGGATGGATTTTTGAGTTTTGGCAGGAGGGCGCGAGTGACGAGAAGTGGAGCCAAGGAATTCACCTGATACTGAGCTAAGATGTCTTCAGTGGTGAAGCTCTGGAGATCACCCATTCGCAAGATTCCGGCGTTATTAATAACTAGATCCAGAGATTGGGCGTCGATAGTGAGTGCCATTTTCCTGAGATCCGGTTCGCTCGTCACATCAATGGATTCGATCAGCTGGATACCAATTTGTTTTAACTCCGGAGAGGCCTCTCGACAGACTCCCCATACTTGATAGCCATTACCTTTAAGTTGACGACAGAGTTCTAATCCGATCCCTCTATTGGCTCCGGTGACGAGTGCTTGTTTCATAATACCTCAAAATGATGAGTAAAATTTGCCCCATTTCAATCTAAGATCAGAGGCAAATCAATCATTTTCCCAGAGGTTCGTTTTGTTGTTACCGTCTCGTCACGGTGCTGCAGCTTTGGCTACTCATATCTTTGGTGTCGGTGCCATAACCAGAAATCCAGGTGACCGTAAGGGCCGCGGTGAGAAATAGGAGCGAAATCGTTGTTACACCGATCTGACGCTTGAATTTTTTCGCCCGCAGATGCAACTCGGTGGCAAAGCTGTAAGGCCGGATTTTTTCCCAGTTTTCTCGGCGATATTCATATTCTTCTTTGACACATCTAAGGACGATGGGAGGAATGACTTTCTCGAATTGAGGTTTTAGGTTTAAAGAGGATTCCTCCCCAAATTGGGCCACGAGCTCTAATCCTAAAACAGATTGAATGCCCTCGGAAATGGACTGGGCTTGTTGATTCAAGCGCTCCAGTTCGACTTTTGCTCGGGCCGTTCTTTCTCGATCCTGTTGGTCCAACTCTTCCTCTCGTCTTTTTGTGAGCCACTTCTTCTCAAATTCAAGCCGAACCTCATACTCCTTTTTCAAGCGGGTTCGGATTTGATCTCGTTCCCGCTCCTCCTGTGCAGTCAGCCCTGAGATGCGTTCAGTGATCTTTGCCAATTCGACATTTGAATCTATGATTCTTTTGTTTATGGTCTCAAGTTCTTGGTGACTTTGATCTAACTCAGCGGTTGCTTTTTTCGTAGCAGAAATGGCCTTTTGCGAATCGTCACTGCACTTGTCTAAGAACGATTGGGCCGAAGCTTTTTCCTGCGCTAGGTCGAAATTGACTTTGTCAAAATGCTCTTTCAACGCTGCGTTTTCTGAGGCTAAAGCCCGTCTATTGGATTCTAATGCTTCTGTATTTTTTCTCAAATCCTCACTGGATAATCGGAGTCGTTCCTTTTCTAATTCAAAGCCTTTGTAAAGTTGATCTTTCTCCCCTTGAATACGACCAAGCTCTAGTTTGGTCGCAGCGATTTCCTGTGTGGCCTGAGCACGAGCTGATTGAATCACTTTGATTTCGTTTTGGAGGCTGTCCTTTGTCGTCTGGAGCACTTGTATTTCGAGGTGACCATCTTCAGTAATTTCTCTTGCTTTGTTTTTGGCCGCTGCAATCAATAAATCGGCTTCTCTTTGTCCCGAGGCAACGATGGCCTCAGCTTCGGTCTCGGCTTCTTGTTTGATCTCTTTGGCTTTCACCCTTGCCTGATCCAATAAAGCTCGTTTTTTCTCTTCAGAATTCAATTGGATTTCATTGATCGTTCTCTCAATTTCTTTTTCTGCTTTTTGAGCAATGAGGGTGGCGTCCCTTTCTGATTTTTGTATGATTTCATCTTTCCATTTCAGCGCCGATTGTTTGATTTCTTCGGCTTGCTGTTGAGCGAGTTCAATGCGCTCGCTGCTCTCTTTCTCGATTTGGGTTTTTATATTTTGGGACTGTTTGATGAGATGATCGAGTTCAGACTTTTGCTGGTCCAGTGATTTTTCAATGGCTTTGACTTTTTCTTGGGCTTCTTGAACGACCAATTCACTTTCTTCGGCTGCTTCAACGAATTTTCGAAAGAGTTCAATGATGATAGCTTGCTTTGATTGCCCCAAGCGAATGGCTTCGCCCGAGCGGAATGGCTCAGCGGTGAGAGGTGACACCTGGTGCGTGCTGATGAGAGTCGGTGAGTCACTTAGGCTTTTAATAAATAGATGGGGGGCATCTACCGTCACCTTAACGTGATGAGGGGCTATTCCCGGACCTGAAATCTGGATATCAGCATCACCAGCACTACCAATCGAAAACTCTTTTTTATCGAGATGAATGATGTTGGTGTAATGGTTGCGTTGGCCATCGTGTGCGCTATCAGATTCTAAGATGGAAATGCGGCAGAGAAATCGTGTGCTACCCATGATTTACCTTTCTGAGGTGATTTCAATTGTTATGGTCAACAGTGGACTGCGATACTTATAGGATAGCATTGAAAAGGTAGTCCGAAAAATTAATGCTAAGTTTCTGCAAAGATTTGAGACGTCAATAAATGTAAGTTTTGAATTATTTTAATTTGTTAAACTTTTAAGCGAAATTAAGGAAAAAGGGTCCGCCGAAACTTTAAGTGAGTGGAAAATATTCAATAGGACATGATTGAACACAAAGGCCCCTGCGTGCATCGTTGTGGTCGCAGGGGCCCCTTCAGTGCCATTCAAGGACACTTTTCGATTTTGAAGCTCAGTTTAAAATTGGAAAGAGCCGCCATACTAGATTCTATTGTATTTGTCCTTCGATGTGTCGCAAAGGAATTAGTTCGGAAAATGCCGTTGCCGCCACAGGCACTTTTGAGAACTTCGTTCCGTCGCAGGAGACTCCGTCCCTTTTGCGGTACCGTTTGACCATTGACAGTTTGAGTGAGGCGAAGGTTGGTCTCGCCAGCGAAAAAGACCTCAGCCCCAAATTCCAGGTTCGAGTTTGCCGATAGGTCAAGATGGGCGGCGAGGTCCATTTGAGTGACCACGAGTCGGGTGTTCTCGGGGAGTGTGATGGGGATGGCCAGACCACAACTCTTGCGCGAGAACAGTCCATGAGATTCCTTATTGAGGGGTAGAATATACTCTTCAAAAGCAATCTCTAATTGATTGGTTTCCCGATCAAAATCCACCCGGGTCCTGAAGTTTTCTTGGGGGCAGCCACTTCCGTGAACGCTGATGCGGTCCAATTGAAAGGCTCGGTCGAGGCGTTCGGAGTCTATCAGGGGATAGATTGGGGTGATCCGAGTCGAAATTTTTCGACTTGTAGGGAATGGAAGCAACGCCTTTGATAGAGCGTAGTTGTCATCGTTGGTGCCATGGGCCCTCAGGAGTTCATGGAAAACGAGATAATAAACATCTCGTTCTTTTTCAAAGTGCTCCATCCAGCGGGTCTTGTTGAGCACGATTTTGCCTTTTTCACCGATGGCATCAACAGCGGAACCACCATTATCGATGAGATCATTTTCAACGGTTGAGACGATCTCAATGTTCAAAAGCTTTTGAAGATCTGTGAGGTTTATATTATTATCCGCAAGCAGGCGCTGGCCTTCTTGCGTCTGCTGCAAAAACTCACTCACAGCCCCACCCATTTTGAGGAATAGACCTCGGGTGTGGTCGCCACCATTTCCAGTGAAATGACCTGCAGAAACAGGCGGGTGAATGAGTATTAGGGCACTCGATAGAAAAAGTTTAAAAATTGTTTTCATTTAGATTCCCCCTCCTTGATTTCAGTCAAAGGTATGAATTGCAGATTTAACCGGTAAACCTCTTTTTTTCGTCCTTGTTCAAGCCGGTTGCAAAACCTCCCCACAAATTCTCTAAGCAATTTCTTTGCCAATGGCAGATCCGCAGGATCTAGAGTCATTGTGACTCCAAGAAAATCACGGTGAGCGACTGAGTCTTTTTCTAGAGACAGCCGACAGAGATCCAAAACCTCGGCGTGTTGCTGTTGAATGGCGCGATTAGTGATTTCATCAGGCGTTGTCAAAGAAGAGCCAGTGGCCACAAGGTGGCCTTTGCGATTGCGCTGTAGTGCGCCAAGGCGCTCGAGGCGCTCGAGGGCTTTTAGCGCCATAGCGGGAGAGAGATTAAGGCGCTGCCCGATCCATTCAGGTGAATCGGAGAAATCCTCGGTTTCGGCTAATGATAAAATGGCAAAATGATACCACTCTGCAACTAAATAAAATTGGTCGATTGTGAGAGCCTGTGGCGGAGCTGTCTGGGCACTCTTGCCAAGGTGTTTTAAAATCGCGTCTGTTTTGTCGGGCGAAGCGCCCAGTTTCGCGAGAACCTTTTGCGCTCGTTCTTGAGTGACGCGGCGTTTGCCGCTGAGGATTTCTGATAAAGCGGCTGGGCTCAGTCCAGCCCTGAGAGCGAGGGCCCTAAGGGAGTAACTTGGATTGCGAAGACGCCCTTGAATAAGGGCGTCTTGCAAGAATTCTCGTAGAGCTTTTTGATCATCCATGGAGCTTTCTTTCCTTTGGGATGTCTTTGTGATTAATCACCCTATTCGTGGCAAGGAACTGACTCAATTTTAAGTCCAAAGTCATGCACCTGAATAATGGCTAGGGCGCCTTCGGGGCTCTGAGTGTTTACCATGGCCACAGCGTTACCACGGATAAA
>JBILOD010000160.1:0-8032 GCA_044374645.1 Pseudobdellovibrionaceae bacterium
ACAGAAGAAAATGCCATTGCAGACGCTGCAATCATAGGATTTAGTAAACCCATGCAGGCCAACGGAATACCAATAGCGTTATAAAAGAAAGCCCAAAATAGATTTTGTTTGAGTTTGCGATAAGTGGTTCGCGATACGGTGATGGCATCGACGACTTGAAGGGGGTTACTTCTCATTAGGGTTATAGCCGCCGCGCCAATCGCCACATCGGTTCCTTGGGCCATTGCGATACCCAGATCAGCGGCTGCCAATGCCGGTGCATCATTAATCCCATCACCTACCATCGCAATAGTGCCAAATTTCTTTCTCAGTTCCAAGAGGTGTGAGAGTTTCTCTTTGGGTTTGACTTCAGCAATGACAGTACCAATTTTGAGTTGGTGTCCCACTAGATCGGCCACTTCTTTTTTGTCACCGGTGAGTAAGATAGTATGTAGCCCTAATTGATGAAGCCTTTCGATCGCCTGGCCTGAATCTTTTTTGACTTGATCTGCGAAAGACTGAAACCCCAATAGAGTTTTAGTCGTACCGTTTCCGATCCAGGCAGTGCTATAGCCCTGCGCAAGGGTAAGGTCATAGGCCTCGTTGAGGGAAGCTGTTAAATATCCTAACTCCTCTAACCAAGCTCTACTTCCAATCTGAATTATCTCATTTGAGGGAGTGATCGCTTCGCTGCCCTTGCCGGGAATAATTTTGGCATTAGTGACGGCAAGAAGAGCGAGGTTTTGTTGTGTGGCTGCAGAAACTGAGGCTTTCGCCAAAGGGTGAGTATTAGTTTGCTGAATGCTTGCCGCAAGTTGCACAAGGTTCAAGGTTGATGGTGAAGTGCCGGGTGCGAGATGGGTCGCGATCAACTCCGGATTCCCCTCCGTGAGGGTTCCGGTCTTGTCAAAAATCACGGCCCTAACGTTGAAGGCTTTCTCTAAGGCCTCAATTTCTTTGATCAGAATTCCTTTCTTAGCAGCAAGTCCTCGACCGACCATCAGTGCTGTTGGCGTTGCGAGACCAAGGGCACAGGGACATGCGATAACTAAAACGGCAATGCAATTGATAAGTGCGGTCTCCCATGATGAACCCGTCAGCTTCCAACCGAACAAAGTAAATAGCGCTATCATGATGACCGTGGGTACAAAGACTTCGCTGACTCGGTCTACCAGTTTCTGAATGGGTGCTTTTTGGCCATGGGCATCTTCCATAAGGCGAATGATCTGCGAAAGCGTTGATTCCGACTCCACACTCTGTGCTTCAATTTTAACTAGTCCATCAATATTCAGAGAACCAGAAACAACTTTATCTTTAAAACCTTTGGTTACTGGGAGGCTTTCACCAGTAATAAGTGATTCATCAATAGTGGTACTGCCTTCCAAAACATGGCCATCGACAGGGACTCTGTCTCCTGGGCGAATAACCACTCGATCGCCTTTAACGACTTTAAAAATGGGAACTAAAATGAGGTTTCCATTGCGCTCTACGGAGGCAACATCGGGTTTGAGTGACTCAAGCGCACGAAGGGCGGCGGTTGTTTTTTGTTTGGCTCGTTTTTCGAGATATTTGCCCAAAAGAACAAGAGTAATAATGACGGCGCTACTTTCAAAATACAAATGCTGGGGGTGACTGGGTCCGCTAAAAAAACCAAGATAAACACTTAAGCCGAAGGCAGCGGTTGTCCCAATCGCAACCAAGACATCCATATTGGGTGATCGGTTTTTTAGTGCTCTCCAGCTATGCGAATAAAAGCGAAATCCAATCACAAATTGAATGGGAGTGGCCAATCCCAATTGCAGCCAGGTAGGAATATCAAACTGAGTTCCAATAAGATCATTGAACATGGGAAGGAGCAAAGGAAGGGTCAAAAATGCCGAGCTCAGAAGTTTAAGAAAATCGGCCTGCTCAGTCCAGAAAGAGGTCGGTTTCACGTTGGCACTCTTGGACTGCATTCTATATCCGATTTGAGCAACGGCCGTTTCTAATTGCTGGGGTTCCACACGATCTGAATCGTAGCTCACATTTGCAGTTTCCGAAGCGAGATTAATAGCTACCGATTGAACGCCAGTCTGACCCGCAATGGCCGATTCAACCTTCTTAACACATGAAGCGCAGCTCATGCCTTCAACTCTGAATGTTTTTGTTTCTATCTTCACATTCGGTACCCAATTTTAAGTGAATAGTAAGGAATCTTAAACCGATCCACCTCTGCGGCCCAAAAAAAGTTATCAATAGGCCACTCAATTCCGATCAGCTGGTGAGCCAATGTGAGTTTCTCAGTCTCCGTGGCTTGTGAGTTAGTAATGCCCTTGGTTCCCCCGATAAAACGCCCATCTGTAAATGAAGTCCCAAGCCCTATAAACAAAGACACTCGATCAATGGTTGTGGTTCCAACTAAATCGAACCCATAGGTTTGCATATTGAGCTGATTGTTTAAAGTTGTAGTTCCTCCATAGATCAAGCCAGAAATTCGGAACAACTGATTGAGTGATTGCCAAAATTGATATCGCACTTGGGTCGAAAAATGATTGATGGAGGCTGTTTGAGCCATGGGAACAATACTTAAAAAGAGATCCAGATCGTAGTACAGACCTTTTCCAAGAGTCAGCAGCGGATATTCAAAATCAGATTGGGAAACGGAAGCATCTCCTAGCTCTGTCAAATAGGAGGTCGGTACATAGTGGCGCGACAAGCCCACTTCAAATCCAGACCACCCCCCTAGCGGATATGGCGACGTTAAGAGCCTGCTGCCAGTGGCAGGCCCCATAATCTCTAAAGCCGATCGGCGATCCTTCTGATTTAACTGTTTTGGCAGAGTGAGCTTAGCAGCACTTAGGTGAGCAAAGCCAAGGAGCGTACAAAAAATAAGATATCCAAGATTTTTCATTCTTGAAGTCTATTGACAATCTAGGCTGGGGTCTATGGTTTCTTAATCGCGTCGACTCGCTGTTGACGGATTATAGTTGAGTTGATTGAGCGTGTCGCGCGCGGCTTGAGCGATTGCGTGATCGGCACCGTCTTCAAGTTCCTTTAGCGTATCAATGATTTGCATTAAACCTTTTTTGGGAACGCGGTTGGTCGGTCCACGGCGATCACGGTCATCTGAAAGACTACTATAATCAGCCGACCATAAAGTCATTCGACTTCCGATCTTCACGATCATAGGCATGGCACCTAAGATCAGGACATGGTTTTGGCTTCTGAGGGCCGTATTGAGAATGTCCATGCGGTCGTTTTTGGAGTAAGCATCCAGGGCGATTCTCAACATATCGGTAGTGTCGGGCGCGAGGTGCTCCCTTTGAGTCAGAAGCAATGAGAAACTGTCAAAGCTGGGAGTGGCGACCAAACCATAGAGAGCTAGTTTTTGGATATCTGAATTAGAGTCCTTCATTAGTTCCTCAATGATTTGATAGAAAACCGTTTTATTAAGTCTCCCGGTTTGATATTCGAGAATCAACTCGTTCATAGTATCCTGAGTGGGATTTCGAAGAATCTTCATTTTCCATTCACCAAGGAGTGTTTCTGGAGAGGGAGCATCTGTAGGGAGTGGGCCTCCAGCTAATCCGCCAGATCCTGCATTTTCTGGAAAGGGCTCGGCAAAGGGCACATTGTCTTCATCAACCGGAGTCACTGCAAACTCGTTCGAGTTTGATTTTGGTGCTGGAACTTGGGTCGCTTGGGCTTGTGCCTTTGGTTTTGGTTGCGGTGTCGCCGTGGGGACAGGAGTTCCAGAGGGCGCGGCTTGGGCCACCGATTTTGGAGATCCATTGGCAGCTTTGGGCGCCAGTTTTCGACGGTCAACAAATTTCCGGTCCCACAGTGAAAACTTCGGAATAAATGTTTTTAATTTAGGGATCACGTAGTTAAAAAAACTTTCGGACTCAAGGGGGCCTTGTTTTGGGGCGCGAGCGAGTTGTGTGCCACCCCAATACATAAAGAAGGCAAGAAAACTGACCGCAATTAATGTGAGCCGTTTGTTATCCATTCAAGCCTCCTTACTTTAAAGAATAGGCACAAATCATGCCAGACCGCGAAGCCACTAGGTGGCTTGCAATTGTATCAATCTGAGATTCCAGCAACTTGCGCCTTTGACCGTAAAGAGAATTGACACCACTTGGGTGGCGATCAAGTGTGGTGATCAAGATACCCAATACAAGTGAAGCGGTGGTTATCGGTGCGGTATCGGGTGCGAATTCTATGAAAGCGAATCACGAAGTTTTTATTGGGCAAGGGAAAAGCATTGTGCCGCTGCGGACCCTCAGCTATGCTCCCCGACGATGCAAAAAACACCTGTGAAGCTCTATTTAGCCCCAATGGAAGGGGTCACCGATTGGATCATGCGAGATACTCTCACGCAGATTGGTGGCATAGATTTTTGTGTGACTGAATTTTTGCGGGTGACCAAGGTGCTACATCCCAATAAGGTTTTTCTTAGGCATTGCCCTGAATTGTTGACTGGGAGTCGAACGCGGGTAGGTACGCCTGTGTATTTTCAGCTTTTAGGTGGCGAACCACAGGCAATGGCAGAAAATGCTAAACGGGCTGCTGAACTCGGTGCTGCAGGTATTGATCTGAATTTTGGATGCCCAGCTAAGACGGTGAATAGACACGATGGTGGGGCCGTGCTGTTAAAATCTCCCCACCGACTCTATGATGTTACGAAAGCGGTAAGAGAGTCAGTGCCAGCCGCGACACCAGTGTCAGGAAAGATTCGCCTGGGATTTGAGGATACGAGTCTTTGCATGGAGAACGCCAGAGCCTTACAAGAAGCAGGTGTTAGCTGGATCACTGTACATTGCCGGACAAAGTCTCAAGGGTACCGACCACCAGCTCACTGGCAATGGATTCCCAAAATTAGCGAAGCCGTCAGCGTGCCGGTCATCGCGAATGGAGACATCGTTTCGATTGAAAGTTTTCAGACCTGTCTAAAAGAAACTGGCGCCAATCAGTTTATGATTGGCAGAGCTAGTTTAATGAACCCAAGGATCTTTCGGAGTATAAAGGCTCTTTTTGAGGGAGGCGAAGATCAATCCGCTTTGAGATGGGGGTTGGTGGTTAGTCTCATCGTTCCTTTCTTTGAGACTTGCCAAATTCAGGTGAACGAATATTTTGCAGTTTCGCGAACTAAGCAATGGCTTAAGCATTTGGCGCTTAATTTTTCTGAAGCTCGAGAAATTTTTAATCATGTTAAAATCTACCATAAACCTTTGGAGTTTAGAGTAGCTTTAGAAAACGCTATTGTTTATATTCGAGGTGCAAACGAGGCTAAACATGATGGATCAGCCCACCTACAGGGTAAGAAAAATCTATGACAATGGCGATGTCTACCTTGGCGATCTATTAGAGGCTATTTCCGGGGCAACTAAATCCATTTATGTGGAGAGCTATATTTTTGAGCTTCCAGAGCCAGGTGTCCGGCTGCTCAGGGCTTTGGAGGAAAAACACCGTCAGGGCCTTGATATTCGTATTTTGATAGATGGTGTTGGAAGTCTCCATCATATTAGACCATTGCAAAATTGGTCGGAGGATTCCTGGATTCCAGTTCGAGTTTTTAACCCACTTCCATGGCACCGACGGTGGCGATGGCTGTTTTTTCCACTGTTTCTTTTGAATTTAATTTGGAATACCCGACTCCTCAATCGTCGCGACCATCGCAAGATGATAGTTATTGATGGTAAAAGAGCGTTTCTTGGCAGTATTAATTTTTCAAAAGTTCATTTTAGTTTTTATGGAACGAGACCTTGGTTTGATTTGGCAATTCAAGTAGAGGGCGAATTGATTCAAGTTTTGGACCACGCTTTTTTGCGAGAATTTGGACGAATTCGGCCGGTTCGGGAAAAAATTTGGCATGAACTAAAGCGGGTTTTGCGATCTAAACCAAAGTTGTTTCCAATTGAAAATAAATTACGTCTCAATAGCAACTTCATCCTTCGATTTCTCTTTTGGCGCGATCTTTTGTGGCGCATTCGAAGGGCAAAGAAGCGAGTTTATATTATGAACGCTTATTTTGTTCCGCATCGAACTTTGATGCGAAGCTTGGCGGTTGCGGCCCGGCGTGGTGTCGAGGTGGTTGTTCTTTTACCATCAGAATCAGACGTTCCTGTCGTAAAATGGTTTGCTCCCATTTACTACCGCAAGCTAATTAATAAGGGAGTTCAAATTCGTGAAATGCAGGGCCAAATGATTCACACCAAATCAGTCATAATCGATGATTGGGCCCTCGTTGGTTCAAACAATATGAATTATCGCAGTCTCATTCACGATCTGGAAGTCGAAGCTGTGGTTCAGGAGCCCGAGTTCGTAACTCACCTATTGTGGGTTTGGTCAGAAAAAATTCGACTGAGTCGTGTGATTAAGATCGATGAGGTCGCCAATCTATCGTTGGTTTCCTTTATTCGCTATCGTCTCGTTTTATTAATTAGATATTTTGTTTGAGCTTGGGGCTGAGTCCTGACATTCTGACAGAATGAAAGAGAACGGCCGCTATCGTCTAGAGGATGATTACCATTGTATTGATATAGTTCTAACGAGCATTTTACAACTTTTTGATGGACGGGACCCATCCCCATTTAAAGAGCGTGATCTCGAAGAGGATTTTTCACGTTATTTGATCCTTGCGATTCGTGAAATTGGAGTTCAGGAAAAAGTGAAGCTTGTGATCAAAATGCAAGAGCATCACCCATCGTTTTTGAAGGCCAAAGATGTTGAGGAGGCAATTTATACTTACTACTCATTTGAATTAGAAAATTCGAGAAATGATCTTCGGGTCTTATTTAAGCAAGGCAGAAGCACACTCGCCATGGGACTTGCTTTTTTGGCAGCTTGCTACACAGGGTATTATTTTACCAAGGATCAAGCGACTTTGTTCTGGGGATTTTTAGGTGAGGGATTGCATGTAATGGGTTGGGTTGCCATGTGGAAACCAATCAATCTCTTCTTATATGAGTGGTGGCCAATAAAGGATCGAATGGCACTTATGAGCAGTTTACAGCACCTCAAAGTTGAAATTGTCACTGGGTAAGCGAGTTTTTCACCGACCTGCTAGGCGCTCTTTGAAGATGGTGGGATTCCTAGCAATTTTTTGATTTCACTAATTAGATTACTCTTTGAAATGGGTTTCGTGATGTAGCTGTTAGCTCCTAGTGAAAGACTGTGTTCAAAATCTTCTTTCATTGCATTGGCAGTTAACACGATGATGGGCATGGGCGAGGTTCGATTCTGGGTTAGCTCCCATTCTCTAAAGAGCTTAATGGTTGTGTTTCCATCCATTACGGGCATCTGGATATCGATCAATGCCAGGGCGTAAGATTCGGACTTGAGCATTTCGAGTCCCACTTGGCCATTAACCGCTTCGAAGATCTGATAAGGTTGATCCTTAAGAAAGCGTCTCACAAGAAAACGATTGTCCTCACTATCGTCAATAATAAGAACCTTCTGACCATTCGGCCTATCATGAGTATTTGCAGTAGGGCCAAAATCCTCCGATTCGCGATTTTGAATAACTTCATTGGCGGCGGGGGTAGCTTGTTGAAGGCCAAGGGTGAACGAAAAAATTGTCCCTTCATTTGGGGTTGAGCTAAGCCAAATCTTACCATTCATTCTTGAAACTAATTCCCGGCAAATGGCCAGACCTAGGCCAGTGCCGCCATAAACACGAGTTGTTGAAGAATCTGCCTGGAAAAAAGGTTTGAATAGGTTTTTCTGAGTATCATCGTTCATGCCGATGCCGGTGTCGGAAACATTAAAGAGCAAGGTCGTTTGATCAAGCGATTTGTTTTGAACAGAAACCTGAAGATTGATAGTTCCCCGTTGCGTAAATTTTATGGCGTTGTTGATCAGGTTAATGAGCACCTGCTTTATTCGTAAGGGGTCGGCCAAGAAAAAGGCCGGTACATCTTCAGCAATCGAGCGTGTTAGCACTAAGCCTTTTTTAGTTGCCGGAATTGTTAGCATGTCCACAGTTTCATCGATGAGTTGATGCATATCAAAGCGAACTGAATCGAAATTAAGCTGTCCAGCTTCAATTTTCGATAAGTCCAGGATATCATTA
>JBILOD010000161.1:0-8029 GCA_044374645.1 Pseudobdellovibrionaceae bacterium
AAAGCTTTACCAAGGGCTTCATCGATATTCGGTGGAGTTATGCCTCCAGTTCGAATCTGAATCACACCGATAAGGCCATAACTGTTTCGACACGAATCACCAGATACCTGACTTTGCAAGTTGTGGCTCGAGGAATCAGCATTCACGTCCTCTTGCTTGGGAGCCACGACAGTGGCTCGGTTCAAAAGAGTTGTAGAACATCCCGATGCTAGGATTGAAATCACGATAGACATTAGTATTTTTGATGGCATACTTGTGTGCTCCTTGAGTTAATTCACTTGATTTATGGTAAGGTTTAAAGATGCGAGATCCTGCACCTGTTCGTAAATTTCTAATAGATAGCTTTGGTGTTTTTTGAGTTCGTCTTGAATATCAGTCCAGCGTCTTGGTCTGTGAATAATAATACTATCATAGATTGCAGGAATCCCTGGCGCATTTTCAAGTAGACCATTATAAATTTCGCGAGCAGTTTTGGTATCATTAGTTCCAAACAACCGCTCCAAAACTTCATTGGCGCCGTCCCTTTCAAACTGAGCTAAGTTTCGATCGTGAGCCGTAAGAAAAAGGTAAATAACTCCAATTTTCAAATTTTGTGGTTGGTAAAGGTCCAAGAGTTTCCTGCTAATAAACTGCACTTTGCCATGGGGGTGATTGTTTAGGCTGTCTTTGAGGTGTCGCAGGTCCTTTGTCCAATAGAAGCAGTCTTTATAACCGAATCGTTGCGCTGGGTCCTGAATCCAAAACTCCAACGGTACCAAAGTATCTTTGATTTTTCCTTGGCCGATGGGCCCAAGAAGCGATTGCAAGGCCGTTTCCATCTTGGCATGGCTCATATCTGATAGGTCATTCAGGGCGATGGTTTGAAGCGCTTCAGCTTCAGGTTCGGTTGTGTCGAAGAAGTGGGAAAGCTCATGTACGATAAGGGCCGCCGTTTCACGCTCGACGTTACTTTCATTTAAACGTTTGACCATTAGGGCAGGGCTAATACAAAGATCATGGTTGTTAGTACCATAGATACTGGCTTCCCTTGCATTCCCAAAGCGGTCGAAGCAAGGATGGCTCATTCTTACTTCAATCCTCACTTGTTTGAGCAACTCCACAATGTTTTTCCTGTCCGTTGGAAAAATCTTAGCCAATATGGATTTCTTTTGCTCGGTAGGATTTATTGAATGAAACAAACTCTCTTGGGCGAATAGCCAGGAGAGGATCATTGGACCCCACCAGGGATCCCATTATTCGGCGTGTTTTTCACTCTCCAAGAAAGATGCGCACACTTTAAATTCGATGATTCTCAGAGATCTAGAAAAATACCTAAAAGTGAGTGGCACATCAAAAGAAGAAGTTGGATTCGTCTATAATTTTGATTTCTATCCTTTGGTTATTGGCAAGTAAGAGTTTGAAGTTACGTAATCCGGGTGCGCCATTTTGGGATAATGGAGTTTTAATCTCGAGCAGACCCAGATTCTTCAACTGAGCTTTTCGCCAAAAAACAAAAGCCGCTCAGAGGCGGCTTTTGTTGTATCGGATGAAAGCAAGAATCAATTTCTACTGTGGACGTTCATGATGTTTGACATCATGGCGCATTCGATCTGTATAGTCTTGTAGTTTGCGTTTTGCGACCTTAAAAGCATCGCGGATGGCGATTCCCACATCGTCGTGGCGCTCATCGCGCTCTGGCTCACGAGTGACGGCAACGACATTGCCGGGGATGTGCAGATCCACATGGATATGGTAAACATGACCAGTTTGATGGCGGTTGTGGGGTCTAGAAACCACAACATGGCAGGAAGTGATGCGATCGAAATACTTCTCCAACCTCTCCACTTGCTCCTGAATCACTGGGTTTAAATCTGGATGATCTTCAAAATTCTTATAGTCAACTTTTAGAGGGACCATAAACCTCCTCCTTTCGGTTGATTTCAGGATGAACCTTTTCGTGGGAATTACAAGAGCCGACTCCGTGAAAAACTTCAAAAGTGTCACATTGTCTCAACAACCAAAATGAAGGGAGGCAAGTTGGAATTATCAAACGAAGAATTCTAGTCAAGATCAGAATTCTCTTGCTTTAAATGACTTACAACGAAGTTGCCGTCTCTGGCAATTAGGCTGGCGCCGCTGTTTGCAAGATGCGACGGCACGTTTCGATGGTCACAGTGCCACGCTCTCCCAATCGGGTCATACGATGTCTCACCAACGCGTCTAGAATGGCATTCAGATCTTGTTCACGAACTCCATAATAATGAAGACTGGTTTCTGCACCGAGAGAACGGAAAAAGTTTTCTGTTTGGCTAATGGCGAGTTGAATACGCATGTCGCTGGTGCCTTCTCTGAGGCCCCAGATCCGTTCGGCGTATTGTAGAAGCTTCTCTTTTTTAGTTTCGCTCATCACCTTCAGTGTCGCGGGCATTATGACCGCAAGAGTTCGCCCGTGATCGATGCCAAATAGGGCTGTGAGTTCGTGGCCAATCATGTGAGTGGTCCAATCCTGGGGGACTCCGGCTCCGATCAATCCATTGAGGGCCATCGTAGCCGCCCACATAAAATTCGCGCGAGAATCAAAGTCAGTAGGATTTTGAAAGGTTTTAGGTCCTTCAGCAATCAGTGTTTGTAAAATCGTCTTCGCAAAACGGTCCTGAATTTCAGTTCGTACGGGATAGGTGAGATATTGTTCAAGCACATGCACAAACGCATCGACAATCCCATTTGCGACTTGTCTTTCAGGAAGTGAAAACGTGACGCTCGGATCTAAGACACTGAATTTTGGAAAACAATGGGGGCTTGCAAAAAAAACTTTGTCCTTTGTGGCATTTTTGGTGATGACAGATCCGGAATTCATTTCACTGCCGGTGGCTGGTAAGGTCAGAATGGTTCCCAGTGGGAGGGCGCTCTCCGGAGCTGGGCCTCCAATCAGAATTTGCCAAGGGTCAAGATCACGAGGATAGTTGGCGGCGGCTGCAATAAACTTCGATCCATCAATGACGGAACCCCCACCGGCCGCCAAAATAAAATCAATTTTCTCACGTCGCACAAGTTCCACGGCTTTCATCAATGTTTCATAGGTGGGGTTGGCTTCGATGCCTCCAAATTCCAGCAAAGTGTGCTGTTTCAGAACCTCACGTAGTTGAGAATAAACTCCATTTTGCTTGATGCTCCCGCCACCAAAAGTCAACAACACCTTATTGGCAGAGGGGATTTCATTCTTAATGGCGGCGATCTGATCTTTTCCAAAAATGATTTTTGTTGGGTTCCAAAAGGTAAATGCGTCCATGTTTAACGTCTCCGATCGTAAATTATTAAATCAGATTGGTGTATGAATCAATGAGTTATCAGTCCTTAAAAAAACGCATCCTTGCGATCGGAATTATTAGGCCATGACTATTTTGACTGCAATGCCTTTTGGCATTGGCCAGGCTGGGGTTCCTGCAAGAATTCAAGCGGTTTCAGAATTTCAGGGTGCAGTTCCATCAATTTTTGCCAACGTGCCAAGGATTCAGCCCATTGCTTTTCAAGATCTTGCTCATAGAATTGCAGAGGGCGAGTTGAGTGAAAAGCCAGTAGACCCTGTCGAAGAAGGGAACCATTCTGCTTGTAGAGTGCATTCAGATGTTCCCTCAGGGGACCATTGAGTTCGCTGGTGATGGCTTTCAGTTTTGGCCCGAGGGGATGATTGGACCATCCGGGATTAAACCAAATAAGATTGTTGAGGGCCTCTTCTTTCGTCTTGTAATCACCGACTTCTGGTTCTTGTTTTAAGAGTTCTCGTGCGCCACTCAATAAATAGAGACGAAAAGCTTCACTGGCAAAGTCTTGATGGCTCAGCTCAGTTATGCTTGAAAGACGGTCGGGATTGAAGGCCATTTGGATAAGATTACTATAAAGCGATACACCGAAATTGCGGTTGTGTTTTGACGTCAAAATGTCAGCGTGTGTTATAATGTACAAAGAATATAAATCAAGAAAGAGATACTTCTGCCAGTCGCGATTCCACCAGTTGTTGGGGACACCAGGGGCGTAGCGGAGTTGGTCATTTGCTTTGACGGTAAGACCAATTTTCAGGGCCATATTTAGAATTTCAATGGGGAATGTATCATCAGGATACTGAGCTAAAAATTCAGACATTTCAATGATGTCAACCTGAGCGGCGCCAAGGGAACTGAGACGTGGCATTTCTTGTTTAAGAGTTTCAATCATAATATTGAGAGTTCGCTGATAAGTAATAGGATCGGCAGTGAGTTTAGAGAGAACCTGAGCCTCAGAAGGAAGGGCTTTGCGTCGAAGATGGGCGAAAGTTGACATCGAAAAAAGGTCACTCAATTGTTTGAGTGTTGAAATCCTCTCTCTTAGGTAAATTTCATAGGTTTCAGTAAAAGGGATTGTGAGCAGAAGCTCAGTAAAATAAGCCTCGTCCTTAGATAGCAAATGGCAAGCCCAATGAACGACCTTCGCCCATAGCTCTTTCAGCAGGGGACTCTGATGTTCGGGGGACTGCCATTGGGATGCCTCTGCCATTAAAAGGTCATGAATTGGTTTGATGTTGTCTGGATTTTGCTCGAGGAATGTTTGCAGGATCAGATGAGATCCGAGTCTGTGGTCGAGGAGCTGCGTAAAAGTGGTGAGGTTTTTCGCATCAAATTGAATTTGTTGAATCAGTTCTAGGTTGTTTTCGACAAAATTATTACGTTCTTCTTGGCGGCTGAGAGTTTGCAACCAAGAAAGCAAATCGTCGGCGCCTTTCAATTTTATGGGCTGAAATTCCAAAAGACGTTTTTTGATTTGACGACCAAGGCCCGGGCTCGCGAAAAAAACTCCCAACTCTGCCGTTGTGGGCCGCAGAGCCTTTAACTGATCCAAGAGCTCGCCCAGCAATTGGTCGCGGTGGGCACTCAGTTCCGTGTCATGGGAAAGAATAGGCGTTAATACCTTTACAAAAGAAATAATGTCATTTCGTCTTCGGAAAAAGTTTTGCTTTTTTGCATAGTCCAAAAGTTCTATTTGAATTTCTGGAATCCCAATGGCACTTGCTGAATCTATCAGTTCAGTGAGAGACGGTTGTAACTGGTAGAAACGAGACTTAACCTTGTTCCAGACTCGCACACTTTGAGCCGTTGTTTTTGGGGTCAGTGCGCCAGTCCCAAGGCCCGCCATAAGGGTCGTGGGTTCGTCAAAGTGATAGGCCGCTAAAGCAATCTGCAGAGGGGGGAGTGGCAGCAAGTCTCGAAAGCGCAGAATGTCTTGATGGTTAGGGTGAAACGAATAAAATTTTTGTCCTAAACGGGCCAAGAGTGTACGCAGGTTGGCGGCGCTCAAGGGGATGATCTGAGATTTGTTTTTGCTCCAAGCGTCCAAAACAGCCAGAATTTCATCACCCCCATGGGCTGATTTCAAAAGGTGCGAGAGGAGATCTTGGTCGGCATTTTTAAATAGCTCTAATTTGATAGCATCCGCCATTTGCAGGGAAGTAGGCTCCGCCATTAAAAAATTTTTACGAAGCAAGGGCAGTAGGGGCACGAGTTCTTTTCGGAGGGCCGTTGAATCAGAATAGGTGAGGTTCAATACGAAACGTTGAATCTCTTTAAGGGTGTCAACCACCTCGTGGGGCGCAAGCGTGATTTTCGTAAGCCCATTGAGGAGAAAATGGATGCTTTCGGGGGTGAAATCGCGCTGCAAGAGAATGATCAATTCTTTTCCAGACAGTTCTTGTAGGTATCCAAGCTCTTCCTCTGTTGGATTGTGAAAGTGAGAGCGCAGGGCCAGCCGCAAACGGTGAAAAACTCCGAGATCATGGGGTGATGGTTTTTCCGCAGAAGTGAGAAGATTATAATAACCAATCAAATTGAGCTTTAGATTTTCAGGGATCACCGTCAGCGCTCTGCGGTTGTGAAAAATGATAATTTGACCTCGATCGGCAAGGTCAAAATCCACCCGTTCTCTCGCTTCCGGGTGGACTTTGAATCTAATCGTGAATCCACTGCCGCGAAATCCGGAGTTTTTTCCCCTCATTGTATAGAAACCATTGCCGTGGGCGGCGGCCTCTCCGCTCACCCCTTTTCGGGATTCCAGAACATTGGGTATCCCCTGATGGGAGCGAGTGATGGCTTCATAGACGCTAAAGGATGTTGTTTCATGAGCCACGACTTCGATCCCAAGTTCGGCGGCCGTTTGACCGGCGTTCCGCCCCTCTCCTAAAGGAAAACTCGGGAGTGGTTTTTTGTGCATCCACCAAGAAACCGAGTCGATGATTTTTGGATCTGGATCAATTTCACGTAGTTTTGGCAGCAAATCGACCTCGGCCAAAATGTTCATGGCGTATTCTACGTCGATGGAGTTTTGAATGAGCTTGGGGACATTGTTGGTGAACCAACTCTTTAAGTACTCTCGGTCACCTTGTGTGATCATTATTTGAGGATTAAACTCAGAGATGATGGTTTTGAGAACCGGAAGATCCTCGTCGCGCATTTTTAAATTAAACTGAAAGACTTTAATGAAATACCGGATCACCGAGAGGATCGGGGGGTTCCTTCCTGCCACGGCATACTGAGTCTGGGAGTGTTTGGGTGAAAAATAGAAGTGGATCTTACCTTCGGCCACATCCTGTAAAAAGTTGGGGCTGTTGACCTCATTCCATTGGCGGAGATCGCGAACGATTTCTTTGGGGTTAGCATTACGGGTGATTTCGATCATCCCCACCGAGTTGGAATCGGTGTGTTGGTTGAGAAAGTCATTGTTTTTGAGTAAAGCAAATTTGCCATTCACGGTCTCATTGAGAGAGCGAACCTCCCATGAGCTCTTCTGGCCTTTGCTTCCTTGGAGGTAGGGAAA
This sequence comes from Pseudobdellovibrionaceae bacterium, assembly GCA_044374645.1. Lineage (GTDB taxonomy): Bacteria > Bdellovibrionota > Bdellovibrionia > Bdellovibrionales > Bdellovibrionaceae > CAUJGP01. The sequence continues at coordinate 6,820 of JBILOD010000161.1, forward strand.
ATGGCTCGCCAACTCAGTCTGCAGTTCTTGAATGGCAGAAGCTGGACCATCAACAACGATATCGAGGTCTTGATTGGATCGATAGATGTTCACGTATTTAAAATCGAAACGATCAGGAAAAAAGCTTTGATCTAAATGTTCTCGGCGCAGGTAATCCCACTTAACATAGTGAGCGAAGGCCGCGGCCGTGCCACCAAATAGATAGACTTTCACGCCGAGTCGGTCGGCTTGATTGCGAATGAACTCGAACTCCTCCACTTTTTCAATGGCGCGGCTAATCTCGAATTTCAGCGTTTCCGTTGTGATCGTTGGAGATTGAGGGTTTTGAACTCCAGGCGCCTGAAGTTGAGGTTTTTGGGTTTGGGCGACGGCCGTATCAGAATTTGGCACTAGTTGGAACACCAAGGTCATGACGACGACACAGGCGGTCCACTTCAAAGTGACTCTCTTAGACCAATGGTCAAAAAGTTTGACATAATGGTTCGCCAGCATAAATAACGCTCCTTTAGTAAGCTCAGTAACTAAGGGCACGAAGTTCTTATAAAAATCTGCAAAGACAAAACCTCGTTCGCGCGCAATGGAAACCAAGCGACGAGGAACGATTCAAATAGTGTGCCACATCGTTTACTATATCGTCCAACCGCGCTCTGGGCGTTCGCTAAAGATTCGCTTCCGAATGGCTGGCTTTTATTTAGGCGTTAGTCAATAATAGTTATATTGAGGCCACTAGGCGGCTTTCGCGACCAACTTGGCGCCGCATTCACCGCAAAATTTTTGTTGGTTTGAGGTTGGAGCCTGGCATTCGGGGCAAACACTATCAGTCGCAGCCGTGGCGGCTATCGTGATTGGCGGGAATTCTGGGTCTTTGGGGTTGATAAATCCATTTGAATTCCATTTAGCAATCTCTCGTAAAAACCTCCAAGCGAGGTAAGTTTTTTGAAAATCATCGAGATGAAATGAGATATAAAACTTCCCATCAGAAGCTTGGGCACGCTTTGAGAAGAGCCCTTTGTTCTCTAAGATCTGCCAATGGCTGGCGGTCACATTGAGGGCATATTCTTTTTTGAGGTGTTCGAGTAGGGCATTGAGATCCAGTTTAACCGTCCCGGTTCGGTCGGGTGTGATATCCGTGGCCACCGCAAGGAGACCGCGTATTAGGTTAAAAATTGGCTCTTCGTATTTCAAGATTTCTTGTTTACCACTCTTAAAA
>JBILOD010000162.1:0-8028 GCA_044374645.1 Pseudobdellovibrionaceae bacterium
TAACTATTTTCTGTTTACAATACTACGGCAAATACTTTCTTCCCCGTGTCCCATTGGCATGATTCATGCTCATTAATGGGTTGGAGGTATCTCATGAAACTCAACTTATTGCTGATCGCACTCGTATCACTGTCATTCGGCCTTTCGGCGTGCGATAAGTCATCCACTCACCGCAAAAAGCCGGGTCGCAAAGCTGGGCAACTGACAACCTCCGATAAAGCTCAACCCGACAAAAAAGAGCCCAATCAAGATAAAAACCCTGACGGAACACCTACCACTAAGAACAAACCCGTGACGCCCGCAAAGCCCGGCACCGTTAACGGTAAACTCGTACCGAATGACGGTACAACCCCGGAGGGCGAAACTTCAACAGACAGACAATCGCCCACCTCCGTACCCGACTCTAAAGAACCCAGCACAGCCAATGGAACGGAGGGACGCGGCACCCCCATCGGTCGCGTTGGAGCCAACCAACCTCAAGAGACCAATAAAGCTCAAACTAAGTCCCCAGCTACTCCTAATGAACTTCTGCAGTTTCAAGATATTATGAAAGACATGCACCTTATTTATCAGAATGCATGGTTCACAATCACAAAGGATCCAAGCTCCCATCCAAGAGACTTTTTCGAAGAACTGACTAATAAACTTCAGGACACCGAAAAACTCATCGTACTCAGAGACGGCCAACCCCACCCTACCAACATCAACGACAGTTGCTTCGGCTATCGCACACTGGCTCTTTTTGACCGAAGCAATCGCCTAAGGGTGATTGAGCTATATGATTGCAACCAACGTCAGTACACAGGCGTTGTTTATACCTTAAAATTGGGGACGCAGTGGCATATCGCCACCACACTCTCTGGGATGGAGCTTTTTCTCAAAAATCAGCTCGGTTTTTTACCGACGGTACAAGCCGGGAGCGACGGGGATTGGGAACGGCTCGTTGGCAATAATGTCGACACAAATCAGTCTTCCCAAATCAAGCCCTATTGCGCCCTCACGGTCACCGATTCGGCCCAAAGCGCTCGTGTCGTAAAAGCGAGCTGTCGTAATTGGGGCCAAAAATATGCCACTACCAATCGGAGTGAAAGCAAGACGATCCTTTTTAACACCTTCGATTACGATATCAAGTCCACCAATGTCTTAGTGGCAACCGCTCATTTTGTTGATATTGATAACACCAATCAAATCTGCAAATCTGGATTAATGAGACGGGTCGCAGAGCAAGCCAATAAATATATTTGGGTCCAGGACGAAGGAAACGATCGTTGTGACGAACAACCCAATGATGCCCTAACGAATCTCCTTAACGTAGGAACTAGGTCACAAGCCCCAGTCGCTCCGGTGAAAGGCTTAAATCCTCGCGCTCAAGTTGCGCCCGCCGCAAAGGACCAGGGGCAAAGCCCAGTTTACTATGATGGAGACACTGGCGAACAAATTGAGTTCACCACTGAGGAAAACACAACCCAGCAAACGCCCCCCGTTCCCTTGCCAGATTCAACCCAAGATGGACTGCAAGACGCCGCACCAAACGATGAAACCTCTGATTCACAAAATGGAATTCCAGAACCACCCAATGACGATGGTGCCGTTCCTTTGAATCCCGATGACAATCCCGATGTGGGTGCCGTCGACGGCTCGCCAGCAATCGAAGAGGTAACGCCCCCTCAAACAACAGAGGATGACATTCAGGCCAATAGCAATTTGCCCGTGGAGCCATTGAATCCCGGTCAATCACAACAACAGGCAGACTTTTCATCTGAGGCTCCGCAGTGAAAAACAAAATCGGTAATAGAATTGGAGGAAAACCAAAATGAACATGATTAGACTCTTTTTATTTGGTACCTTAGGATTCTCTTTATCGGCAAATGCGAAAATTCTTCGATCAGCGGCCCTCTATTTTGCGCCAAACCAACAGATTGAAACAAACGCCATTGCTACCTATGGCACCACTGAAAGCCAGTATGGTCTTTTCCAAACAGATACCGCCGTTACGACCCTTGGAGGTCGCATTGAACACGGATTCACGGAGCAACTCAGCTGGGGCGCTGCTCTTCGCTACGGCATGGGTACTAAAGAGATTAAAACGACTTTCACTCAAATCAAGGACACCTATGACGGACTCCTCGACCCAGAGGTCTATCTCAAATCTCACTTTGAAACTGAAAAACTACGTTTTCATGTTGGTGGCATACTCGGTTTTAAATCCGATGCCATGGTTATGTCCTATGATCGAAGCCCAATGAACTTCTCCCAAGGCGGATCATCACTCGTGATGCAATTGGGACTAGAAGGGGCTATTGGCCCAACTCTCCTAGGTGCAGAAGTCACTGGCGATTTATGGAAAGACTTTCAGGAAGTCGTGATCCAAAATACCGACAAAACAGACACTATTTATTTTCGGGAGGGAGGCAAAGCCATTTCCCTCACCACTTTCGGTGAACTCAATAATTCACGATGGATCAAGCCAGGATTAAAAGTACAATTAACCCAAATCGAACCGAGTAGAGCTGAAATTCAGGAAAACCAACGAGTGACTACCAACACGATTCAAAAGTTCCAGATGCCGCGGGAGCAGCAATTGGGTGGAAGTTTTTATGGCCGCATTCGTTTGCCTAAACATTTTGTATTGACCCTTGAGCTTTATGGCAAGGAGGCTCGAGATCTCGTCGCTAGCGATACACCGCGCCGCCAAAGTTATGGTGTGGCCACAGGACTCGGCTTTAAATTTTAACCGCTTTTAATTTTAGCGGTTCTGATTTTGGCAGTCTAATTTTTTTGATTAAACTTATACCTTTCTAGATTCGGCTGGAACGGTCCTTGTGAATCGCCAAGGTGGCGATAAGCTACTCCCTGCGAGACAGAGTTCTATTCTTTTTCACTTCCCAACGAAGCCAAAGCAGAAACATTAGTACCAATCCTGCGCCAACCTGATGAATCACTGCCAAAGGTAAGCTCACTTTACTCAGAAGAGTAAACACACCTAGGCCGAATTGAACTAAAACGATCAACACTAAGCCTCGCATGGGCCACTGCATGGTGTTTGCCAGTTGTTTGTGAAACTTTCCATAAATCAACAGAGATCCAACCAATAAGCCCCAACCCAGGGTACGATGAATCCATTGCACCAATAAGGGATTTTCAAAAAGGTTCCGCCACCCTGGCGAGAATAGCCACGCCCCTTGAGGAAAGAACTGCCCTTCCATACCTGGAAAGGTGTTGTACATAAAACCAGCTCGCAATCCAGCGACAAAGGCACCATAAACAATCTGTATTATCAAAAGGACCAATAGCAAACCCAGCGCCTGCGAGAGTGCCCTTAAAACCTGGGCGCCCTCGCGAGTGGTGCTCTTGATGGCATAAGACTCTGTGACTCCCCCATCACCACGAATCTCCGCTGAATTCAGAAACAGCCAAGCCATGCGCCAAAAATAAGCGAGAATAAAAAAAGCCAGCACTAAATGAGCGGCCAAGCGAAAGTGACTCACTTGTGGCTGATCTACCAACCCACTAGCGACCATGACCCAACCCAATAACCCCTGTAGTCCTCCAAGCATAAACCCACTTTCGATCGAAATACCCTTTGAACCAAAACCACCCCCAAGGAATCAAAAACACCACCCCGAGCATCCGTCCGATCAATCGATGAAAGTACTCCCAAAAAAAGATCCACTGAAAATCAGCGAGGCTCATTCCGCGATTGACCAATTGGTATTGCGGTGAAGACTGATACTTACCAAACACTTCAAGCCAGTCTTGATGCGACAACGGAGGAATTGCGCCCATCAAGGGTTTCCACTCAACAATGGAGAGGCCCGAACCCGTGAGTCGCGTGACACCACCAATCACCACCATCATCATGACCATTGAACAAAGCACTAATAACCAAACAAAAACTCTCTGAGGTCGCGCCAACATCACCAGCCCCCTTTTCAGATTTTAACGTTCATTGGATGTGAGAGGATCTACCGGAAAAACGATCTGCTGCCAACATCGGTTTCACTGAAACCCTCAATCGAACATTGGGCATTCTTGGATGGAATATCCTGTATGGATTGTGCTGTATTGATTGTACTGTGTGGACACTGATGATTTTGGCGATAACGAACTACCTGCAATTCCTTCAATCATTGGCCGCAGATTTGTTACCTATTGGTCGCCATCTCCATTCTGTTTGGCGACCAGGGTGGCATTGGTCTTGAATAGAGCTTTTCGACGAAGGAGGCCCTATGCCCAAATTTCCACTCAAAGCGCTGTCAGTGAGTCTTGTTGCCACCCTCGTTGCCATGGCAGACTCAACATTTGCGCAAAATAAATCTGCACCACCCCAGTGTCGAGCCCAAGCCAAGGAAGCCGCCAAGATTGCCTACGATCAATGCATGGTTGTGGCAAAAGAAAATGAAGCCGAAAATATTCGCAAGGAATACAAAGTTAAATTGGCCAAACTGAAAGAACACTATGAGCAGAAACTTAAAAAGCTCAACCTTAAGGCGAAGAGCGATGCGAAGACAGCAGCCAATGCTTCAACGACGGAGGCTCCTCGCGCACTCCCTCAAAAAGCGATCACACCAGCTATTAGAGATGAATCTGTTCTCAGCCGACAAGACGGAGCTTCAGGAACCTACTCCACCCCTGAACCTACCAATATCAGAGAAGCCGCGCCCATAGAGAATTCGATGATGAACGAAGACCAACCGACCAACTCTAACGAACCGGTCATTCGTCTCAAAGAGGCTCCTGCCGTCGAACCTCGTAATGAATTGGAAACGCCACCAGAAATGGCTATTTAGAGGCTGTTTAACGGACCAGGTGAGTCTAACATTCTTCGACATGCTGGGGTAGAAACAAGTGCCGTTCTTTTGTGAACGGCATCTATTTTATTTGAGTTTTTCAGTCCAAGTAGGATTATCCCTTGCCCCTGACAATAAATAGCTCGTGGATTTTCGGTCGCCGCGAATCTGCAGCAGTCCTCGTAATTGACTGTCTTCTTCCCAGCCTGCGGTTAATTGAAAACGTGATTTCAAAGAAACGATCTGTCCTTGCATGTCTTTTAACGCAAAGGATGTTGGTGTTTTCGTAAATACCCCACTCAAGTTTTTCATTTGAATAAGGTCTATTTTTTCAGAAAAAACCGGTGGCAAATAATCAGACTGGGTTTTTGGCCAAGCCAGTGACTGCATTTGGACCTTGCCACTAATTACACCTTTTTGCCCCTCAAAGTCGAGCTTGCCTTTTTCCAATTGTACTTCATCCACCGTGGCCTGATCGATCTTCAAAAAACCCTGCAATTGGTCAACAACACCATCAATAAAAGTCACGGAGACTCGCCCCTCGATAGGAGTTATCTGCCCCTTCATGGTCATCAGCTCTTCAACCAGTGGATTGAGGCGCAATTGAGTAAACTGTGATTCTACGTCCACCGTCTTAGAATTCTGATCTAACTTTAGCGCCACATCACCAGACCATTGGCCATCCCGAAGTTCAATTTGCCTTAAGGCACCTGACCAACGATTCGACCCGCCTGCGAGCTCTAAACTCATATTATTTACAACTTGAATCTCGCGACGACCACGGTTTGAAAAGATCACGCTCAATTCACGCCAAGTGCCGGCCATGGTGACCAATTGATTATTTATAAACTGCGCTTCACCATCGAAAATACCCAAACGATCAAATGCCGGCGGCGGCTCTTGCCACCCCATCATTTTGGTCAAAATATCGAGATCAACTTCTTTGGCTAAGACTTTATAAGTTTCAACATCCCAGGCAGGACTACCTTCCACTTTTTTGGCAATTACTTTACCTAGTATGAAATCGCCAAACTCTCCTTCGATGTGCCCGTCATTCACTTCAACTTGCTCAGGAACACCCATATCGTGATTCCACTCCACCTGCCCAGACACCCAAGCTTGAGAGGACGCTGGCATTGGACCAGACTCCCCTAATGCCTGCGCCAAAACCATCAATTGACTCCATGGAATTTGTTTAAAGGAACCCTTCCAATGGAAATCTTTACTGTGAGGAGACCACTGCCCTTCGACCTCCACCCGTCCTTCGCGCCAAGCCCCATGAATCTTTGCCGTGGCTAACTCAGCATCGGATTCCAATTCCAAGTTTGCATGCAAGCCCTGGAAGGGAAAACGGGTAGGATCGGATGTGAGTGTGACTTGCCCTTCAATTTGAGTTTTTGTTTGTCCTGGTCCCGGCAAATGTACTGCCACTTTTTTGAGATGCCATTGAAACTGAGGCTTTTCGATAAACTGCAAATGAATTTCATTGAAAACAATATGTTTGAGAAAACTTGATTCCACCGACATGGTTTGAACCAAGGGTGGTTGTTCTAGACTACCGGGAGATGAGGGAGTAATGGGCGAAGCATCTTCTTCGGGCACCTCTGGTGGTGGAGTGTTTTCCAATGTCTGCGGAAAGGTCGGAATGGCTGTAACTTCACCTCCACACCCTTCGCGCCGTGCTCTCATAGACAACTGTAGGGAACCAACTTCAACCCGCTTAAACACTAACGTGCGATCCATTAATGAGGAAAACGCGACGGGTAAAACGAGGTTTTGAATTTCAGCTTTGGTCTCAAACAAACACGGATCGGCCGTTTGGACTTGCAGCTTATTGATGACGATAGCCAAACGAGGCCACAATCCATCGGTGAGACTTAAATACGCACCATCCAATGAACTCTTAATTCGAGGATCTGCTGAACTCAGGGCTCTTTCAATTTCATATTGAATCCGACGCGGTGAGAACAGAGCTCTGAACGTCAAACTAAAAAGGGCTGCAAGGGCAAGCCCTAAAGCCACAACCCTCCAACCCTTTTGTTCCACCACTAAATATTTTTCGTCTGCCATTCGTTTATTCATTCAAAACTAAATGCGATAATTTCATATTCCTTTTCGGCCTTGGCACCCTTTACATGGACGACTTCCCCGACCTTCTTCCCAATCAACGAGCGCGCAATGGGCGACATCACGGAAATGCGTCCCTGCTTTACGTCAGCTTCGTCGATGCCCACGATTTGATAGGTAAATTCTTCTTCGGTCTCAACATCGACTAATTTAACCGTTGCACCAAAAACGATCCGGTCGGCTTTGATATCCTTAGGATTCACCACTTCGGCGCCAGCAAGCTTACCCTGTATTTCAGCGATTCGACCTTCGGTAAGAGCTTGACGCTCTTTAGCAGCATCATATTCAGCGTTCTCACTGATATCACCGTGAGCTCTAGCCTCTTCGATGGCCTTGATAACCGCGGGACGCTCCTCGTGTAGCAAACGTTTGAGTTCTGTTTCGAGTAGTGATTTTCCTCGCATTGTCATTGGCAATTTATCTTCAGCCATAAGCCCATCTCCTTCCGAATAAAGCCCTAATTGGACTTCTGCATAGCAATTTGGACTACCAAAGCTCTAGTTCTACTTAAAAACTTTGACGTCCTCAAGTTTAAAGCTCATGCTTTTCTAAGGAAACTACTTATTGCGTTATGAATCGACCCAAACAAAGTCTAGACATCATTTGTCGCTGCAACAATGTTTCGCGTGAAACCATTGAACAAGCTATTCGTGACGGATGCAAAACCATGAACGAGATCTATGACTGTACCACCGCCGGCGTCGGCCCCTGTGGTGGCAGCTGCCGTCGCCTTATTGCGCCAATGCTCAAACAATATCTTGAGTGTGGAGATTTCCCCAAAAAAAATGTGGTCAAAAAATAAACGCCCCCATTAAATCTTAACAACGCTTTAACTTTGGCGGTAACGAAGCAACTCCTCAAGCTTACCTTTGCATGTGGTGCACGATGTGCAGGCAGTTGTCCAAGCCGAAATAGACTCAACCGAGTTGGCTCCGGCCACGATGGCACGATCAATGGATTCACAACTCACTTCGCGGCAGGTGCAAACAATTTCACCTTGGTAGGGAAGCTCCCATTTCTTTTGGGCCCGTAAAATCAACTCCCGCACCAAAGCTTGTGATCGCAACTGACGCTGCCGTTGCCGATCCGCCTGGTGGCACGGGGTGGTTGG
>JBILOD010000553.1:0-2868 GCA_044374645.1 Pseudobdellovibrionaceae bacterium
GATTGGTGCGGGGGTTCAATCAATTCAATTAAGCTCCATGCTCAGAGCAGAAACCGGCAACGCCCCCTCATCCGTGCAAATGGTGGTGTGGATGCAAGATCTCCTTGAAATGGCCGTTCTGGACTTTATTTTATCGCAACAAGACCGTATTGGGAACGTCGACTACATATGGGCTTGGGCCTATTTAGAGGATGGCAAAGTGCACTATCAAAATTTAACGGGCCCCGAAGCCTATCTCACCCGGGTGGATATGGCCAAGATTGATTTGTCTGTGCCCTATGATCTTATTGGTAAAAAGGCGCATCTGGTTCAGCGAACAATTTTAGGCGACAATGATGCCGGTGGTCTGGTGGGCTATGCCAACTTTACCAAATCATTTCAGGTTCTTGAAGATATTCGACATATGAATCCACGAATCTATCTGCAGTTACAGCGATTGGCTAAAGATATTGAAAAGAATGGCGAACTCAAAAGTTACCTCAAAGATAATTTTGTTTTAGGTAAGGCCGATTACACGAGTCTTCTTAAAAACATTCGTTTGGCCGCGTCCATTTTGAGGTCTTCCTGCAAACAAGGATTGTTGCGCTTTGATCTGGATCTGCCTTCCTATATTTCTAACAACGGTCAGGTTCAAACGGCTCCAGTCAACTGTGAACTCTAAGCGCTAACCCATCAATTCAAAGATTGGCGAACGGCGATGCTACAGGATAGCAGAATCACTAGGGCTCCTACTAATTGAAGGGGGGCAATCGTCTCGTTCAAAAGCCACCAAGAAAAAAACATGGCCAATGGTGATTCAAGAAGAAAAATCACTGAACTCGTCGAAAGCGAAAGATAAGGTTGGGCCCGTGCCTGAATTGAAAAGGCAATGGTGGTGGCGCCAAAGGTAATCATCCCCAATCCAAAAAGCGCGCTGAGGTTAAAAGAGCTTGGAAGGAGGGGGTGATGACTCATCAGTGCCAGTGGCAAAAGAAAAACTGCCGCCCAAAAACATTGAGAGAGGTTAAATAAAAATGGATGTCGAAATCGACGGCTGACAAGGGATACTTGATGAATGTGCCAAGTTGCAAACAGAGCACATGCGAAGGTGATGGTGTCTCCCGTGTTCCATGAAGACCATTCGAGGTTGAACAATAGAGCCAGACCCAGAAGTGCCCCGGCAATTGCCAACCAAAAAGTCCAAGTGAGTCGTTTGCGGTGAAGATAAGTCTCCAGCAGGGGCACAAAAATGACGTAGAGAACGGTGATGAAACTGCTTTTGGACGGAGTGGTGTACTCTAGGCCGATGGTTTGTGTGTAGATTGTGGCGGCAAAGAAAAACCCTGGCGCTAGACCATGACGGAAATCAATTTTCGAAAGTTGACCTCGTTTAAGGAGATAGCCAATGGTGATACCAAGAATGGCTGGAATCGCAAAGCGCAGAAAGGCAATTTGGGAACTGTCCCAACTGCGTTGGGCCATGGGTACCGCCACAAATGAGAATCCCCAGAAAAGATCAGCAAAAAGTAATTCTATAACTGCGCGACGTTTGGTCATAGGCGCACCCTACCAATAAATCGGGCCAAACATCAATTTGAACTTGAGCTTTTTTTCACTGGGCCTGCGAACAAGAGGGCTCAATCGGAAGAGAGTACCGCTATAACCCTTCGATTTTTTGTTCGCCCCTCAGTAGTGGAATTGGTGGATTCAGGTTGATCCGGTCCGTAACCGATAGCCTTGATTCTGTTTGAAAGGACGTTACCGAGTTCAATTAGAGAGCGCCGAACGGAGTCAGCCCTTTGCTGAGAAAGTTTCAGATTATAGTTTCGGGAACCAACGCTATCGGTGTGTCCTTCAATCGTTACAATGATGTCAGTATTCTCATTTAAAAAGTGCGCGAACGCTTTTACTTTTGAGAGATATTCAGCCTTGATGACAGATTTATTGGTTTCAAATTCAACCCTCAGCTCTTTGCGGACTTTAGTTTTGATCGGACACCCAATAGAATTCACTCGCACTCCATGGGGGGTATTAGGGCACTCATCTTTAGGAGCGACGACGCCATCATTGTCCTCGTCTGCGGGCGGATGAACAACCATTGGAGGGTTCGAAGGGGTCGGACCATTTTTAAACTGGTAAACGACAGAAACCATCGGCAATCCTAGCTGAGCTTGAGTCGCGGGCTTGTCATCCAGATCAACAAACATATAATCAAAAATCAGGCCAAACGTCCATTGTTTATATTGATAGAGCTCGTCCATTCCGATCCGCGCGAATAGATGGGGTGGTTGCTGATGGGGATTCACCGCCCTCGGGAAGTTGTTGGCACGTCCGAGCCCCAATCCCAACATTCCGAAAGCTTTAAAGGGCGACTTTTTAAAAAACTCCAATCCATAAGCAGCACTTAGTCCGTAGTAATCCTGGTTCGCACCATTAAACCGAAAGTAATCGAGAGACAGCTCAAGGCGGTTATAATCTCCCCAACGACGGGTGAGCCAAAGGGCTGCCCCTAAAGAGCTACCGAGATCATCGTTCACCACATCAAATTGAGTGATGTTAGGCCCAATTCCAAAACCCACATTCCAAGGTCCATCAGTTTCTAATTCGGGTTCGGTAGCATTTGCTACATTTCCGAAAATGAGGCAGATTAAAGATAAGAGTGTCACCCACTTCAAACTATTTATCTTCATCCGAGTTCCCGTTTTCCGACGGAGAGCACGTCTCCGCACCGTTGCCATTTCCATTGTTGCAATATCGTCTATGTGAAGGACATTCAAAGTTATGTTGTTTATGTACACCAAACTTCGCTGAGCACTGCAGGGAAAAGTCATCGCTGGCGTTCAATGGATTCGTGCCTTGTGCGACTTCCTCACCGTCAGAAACACCACC
>JBILOD010000515.1:0-3148 GCA_044374645.1 Pseudobdellovibrionaceae bacterium
TCCGTTCTTATCAATGGCAATGAGGCCCTGATCGACAAGCTTATCGATGGCGAATTGTAGTGATTCAAGGGGGAGACCCAGAAGTTCCGCAATGCCAAGGGGCGAGCAGGGAGGATGGGTCATTCTTAATGTGGCCAGAATGGAGATATAGATCCAATTTTGAAAGAGCGTGAGCGACGATGAGTTAGTCAGTTCTTCCGTCGAATGATGATTGTTTGTGAAATCCTTCAAAAGTGAAAATTGCGAGTCCGCTTCAAAGGAATGATTTAGTTGCGCGAGGACTTGGCGGCTCCAGTTAAGGCTCTTAGCAAAGTGCAGGGCCTTTTCGTGCGAAACATTGCGGCGACCCTTCAAAATCTCAGATAATGCCGCGCTGGAAATTGCCAGTTTTTTTGCAAAGGCTCTCAATGAAAAGGAAGAGTTCTTTTGCTGAACTTGGGCAAAACTTTGCTGCAATTGGTATCGAATGAACTGTTGAGGATCTATATGCATTGTGTACAGGAAGACATAGTGTGATTCTAAACAGCTGTAAATAAAAAAGTGTTTCATGGTCCATGGAGCACCTTCTCATCCAACGCCTGATGGTCTAAGGTCGATTTTATGGATACACCAAAACTACTTCAAACACTGATTGTTGAACTTCTTGGTCGTAATAGGGTCGCAAGAATTCCAGAACCTGATCTCGTCATGGACAATCCTGAAAGTGTGCGAGCATTTGCACAATATGGAAATTTCAAGACCCCCTTGGGCATGTCTTACCTGCTTTATGCCGCTCACATCTGTGAGGTGATTCGGCAAGGAGATTTGGTGCTTGATCTTGGATGTGGACCCGGCAACCTACTTTTGTTCGTGGCGCAGTTAAACCCGCGCGCACAGTTTATTGGTTTGGATCTTTCCGATGTGATGCTGGGACATGCTCAAAAGGAGTCTCAGCGCTTGGGTATTAAAAATGTTCGTTTTCTCAAAGGCGACATGACAAACCTTCGACCTTTCCACCAAAAATCAGTGGATGTGTGCATCTCCTCGTTGGCGATACACCACCTACCCTCGAGTGAACACCTCCAAAACATGTTTAAAGAGATCGCAAGAGTGTTAAGGCCCGGTGGAGGATTGTTTCTGACTGATTACGGGCGCCTCAAACGGGAAGGGTCGATGCACTTTGTGGCCCATAAATATCGGGAGCGACAACCTCAGCTGCTCACCGAAGATTATTTCAATTCATTGAAAGCTTCATTCTCACTCCAAGAAATTGAAGACTGTTATAAATCGACACTCAAAGGTTTGGGTGATTTGAGGGTGACCCCAATCTTGCCGATTGCGATTTCCATAAAAAGTCTGCCACGCAGACCAGCAGAAGATTGGAACTATCAAGCAACCTTGAAATCGATGGTGGGAGAACTTGATCCTGATCTGCAAAAAGACTTTTACCTTTTACTGAAATTGTTTCGGTGGGGCCAGCTTGTGGACCATTGTTTTTGATGTTCAGTTTTGAAAAGCAGTTTTTGTTTTGTACGATTCGAACCCTAGTGAGCAGAGGCTCCGAGGGAAATGGCCTTGCGACACAGCCAATTGTTTGTTGGAATCAATGATCGAATTGTGTCACCTTCGGATGAGATTTTCGCGGGCGTGACGGGGCCTGATTTTGGGAGTGATGGGTTCAGGGCCCAACGGGCGATCAGATGAGGGTCCGTCGCTTGAATAAATGAAGATTGTTTACTTCTGATGTTAGCGAGTAAACTAGGGTCCTTTTCAATTTGATGAACGATCGCCCCAATCTGGGGAACACTCTTCGCAATGAGGGCCAGTCCTTCTGCTTCAAGAAATCGGGAGTTCATGGCTTCGTGGCCCTCTTTGTCAGCCAAAAAGAGGGAGGGGACTCTTCCGAAAATCATTTCAAAGGACGTAATACCTCCGGGTTTTGAAATGACGGCTGTGGCATCCTCAAGCAATTCCTGAAAGCTATTGGTATCGACCCAACCTAATACCTTGAGATCAACATTGTTGGGAAGGTAGTTTTCACCCTTTAATCGGTGTTTTCGTACTGAGATATCCGTAAGTTTTTCTTGCATCGATTGATTTTGACCACAAATCGCCGTGATTTTTATGGGTCTATGAGTTTCGTGGATCATTGTTTCAATGAGTCCCTCATAATCCAAAAGACCAAATGTGCCACCCATGAGAATATAGTGGGGAACCTCTGAGTCCAGCGCTTCTTTGGCGCTGCTGCCGAGACGATGAAAGAGTGACCGTACAGCAATTCCGGTGGACGCAACACGATCACTTGGGATTCCTCGTTCAATCCAGCGTTCTGTCATCTTGGGATGTGGTAGAAAGGTCATGTCAATGGTTCCACTCACTTGCGCAAAAAAAGTGTCATCAAGAAGATCTGTATGCAACCAACCGACAGGGGTTGTGAGTCGCTGTTGCTCTTTGAGGAACGCGAGTGACTCCGTGGCAAAAATAAATGTTGAAAGGATGGAGGTTGGTTGAAAGTCATCAATGATTTCTGAGAGTTCATCGGATTTGGTGACTAAGTTAAGGGTGGGGCGATCGGAAATCGTTTCGACTCCTCGGGATGCTGTCACCATGGGTTTAAAGAAAAGTTCGGAAAATACAGATGGAGCATACTTCATTAAAAACAAGGTTGATGACGCAAAGTTTTTCCCAATAATATTATCAGAGATATTCGTGACATCCACCATTTTTACGACAGCGGAAGGGTCCATAGAGAGAATGTCTTCTTCAATGGCTCTTGCTGCTGCGGCATGGCCACCCACCGTAAAAAAAATAAGCACGCGCTTCTGTTCCGCTAGAGCAGAAAATGAAAATGCGAGAATAAGCACGAAAATGTATAGGTTTTTTGTCATAGTCAAAGCGCCCTTTCGTGCGATTTCTGCCCTCTGAATGAGGTGCGCTGATTCTTACATTGAAAACGGTTTTATATATGAAAGGCGAGCCTGATTCAATAGGCTAAATAAAATGCAATTATAAATAGAGACTATTTGGCCATTTAAGATCGAAATTCGATTGTTGATTTTCTAAACTGCGAAAAAAATTCGATTTCGATGACAAAAAAGGGCTTTTGGCAGTAGGTTACATGTCCTGGTTTGACAGTCATGCTGTCCGAATTTAACCATGGTGATTTTGG
>JBILOD010000475.1:0-3544 GCA_044374645.1 Pseudobdellovibrionaceae bacterium
CCAGGACTTCCCCATGCCACCACCTCACCGGTCGCGGTAAGTGCGGCAAAGGCACAGTTAGCTGCATAAATTTCAATAACATCATGGAGCTGAGCCTGGGCTGAGGAAGTATCGGCTCCACACTCTTTTTTTCCCCAAGCGTAGACTGAACCATCATCTAAAATCGAAGCATAAGCTGAGCCTGAATTTGCCAGAGTGGTCGAAACCCGCATTCGGCGAAGCTTTGATACATCCAGAGCAATGTGTGTGGTCGGATTGAGATAAAGTGAAGAGAATACAACCGTACCATCCCCATTAAGAACACTGACACTTGATGACGTTCCAACAATTTTCTGTACATTGGAAAATTCGCTAGCTCTACTGCTTACAAAGTGACTAAATAAGTGTGGATCTGAGATCTGACCCCAACCAATAACTTTTCCATCAGTGCGCTTCCCAATGTATCCCGTGGGCCTAGAAACTAGGGTTGAGATAGAGTGTATCTCACTCGCTAACGTCGGATCGATTTGTCCGCCACTTGAAGCTTCCCCCCAACTGACCACGGCTCCATCAGATTTGAGTGCAACCATCGAATTTCGATTTGCAATCAACTCGACGACACCACTAGTTAATAACGCACCTCGGGTGGCCCTCCCATTTCCACCAGTTAACGGGGACCCCCAGGTGACGACTCCCCCACTCGATCGAAGTGCCGCAAAAGCCTTGGAATTTGCAACCACTTTACTAACAGAGTTCAATGAGGCCTGAACAGAAGTGCTGTTTCCACCAAATGAAGTATTACCCCAAGTGACGACGGTACCATCTGAGCGGAGCGCTGCAAAGGCACCATCGCTTGCCACGACACTACTAACGGAAGTCAGCGATGCAGAAACACTGGAGCTATCCCCTCCATATGATGGATGCCCCCATGTCACCACCGACCCGTCCGATCGGAGCGCCGCAAATGCGCCATAGGTCGCCACTATTTGAACGACATTATGAAGCTCAGAGGCCACGGCACTTGAATCCCCACCGCTGACTAGGCTTCCCCAAGTTGTTACAGTCCCATCTTCTTTCAGTGCTGCCCATGAGAGCCCAACAAAAGTATTTTCAATCCACTGGTTGCGATTATTGGTAACACTCAAAGTATTATCTAAACTACGGACAAAGACGCTATCAACAGGATTAGGCCGAAGATGTGAATCTCCCCAAGCCGTTGCAGCACCTTCTCCATTGATTGCAATAAAGCCTCCACCGGATGAACCGTCACCTTCCACAGGCACCAGTCGCTCGATATTGACAAGCTCCGTGACCAAGGAATCAGGAATCATGGGACCCTCGCCCCAAGAAATAACTTTGTTATCTGAAGTGATGGCAGCGAACGCTCTTTCTATGGTTACAAGCTGTTTTATATTGGCAACATAACCAAAAACATTCAGCGATTTAGTCCAGAGATCCATTGACGAATATTCACCAGGCCAACTAATGATGGAACCGTCTTCACGATATGCCACATAGCCTGATTCGTTCGCAACAATATCAGTAATCCGAATGAATTTGTCGTGGATAGCAAAGGGCCTAAACACTAAGGGAGAACAATCACTGATCAGTCGTCCATCATTGTCTTGCACCCGAATTGACAATGCGGCGCCGGTTGTTTCAATATCAGAGGTCGACAACCGTATGTATTTCCATAGATTGTTCTGTTCGAAGGACGAAATCGGAAAAACACCCAATGGATCGGAACAGTCTCCATGTCCATAAATTATGATCGACTGATTTTCATAAAGCTCCCCTTTCAAATAAAATCCAACACCAGAGGAGGTCCCATCAACACTGTAACTGGGAGGTATGAACTCTGCCGTGACAACAGTACTCACTTTAAGTTCACTCGATAATTCACTTTCACTTTGCCTGGAAATTATACCAATTTCTTTTGAAATGACATCCAACCTAAAATCACATCCCGAAACTAAGGGCAGGAACAATAGGAGAATAGGAAACGCGATAACACTGTCTTTGCATCGGTTAATAAAAAAAGTACTCACCCCAGCCCCCATCACCTGAACCCATTTTATTTCGGCATATTATATTTCAGTAGATGAGTTTGATCCTATCACAGAAATCAGATTGGAACTAATTTGGGTGCCTATTTTCTAATTTTGATACAATCGTTGAATCAATTTAAGATTGGAAAGTTTAAAGAGAATGCCCCCCAATGAATAAAAGTTAATCGCGCCCGTGCATCAATTTATCCTTCAACTTTCAATATTCTCTATTTCACATAAACGGAGGCGTCTTCAGCCCTCACTGTGACACTGCCTTTCACTGAGCCCACTAATTTTCCACGGGCCACACGAAATCGCCCTTCACGAGAGGCTTTAAGGGGACCAGGAACAACAACCTCTCCTGTTCCCGAACGAACATTCAACTGAGCACCACTATCTTGAGGGAGAGTCACATTCACTCGTCCTTTGTTGGCCTGCAAATCAATCAGCGTCTCTGGTTTAATTTGAAGTTGCAATTGACCATCATTACTCACACCCTCGAGCCGACCACTGAAATCGCTCAAGGACAAATTGCCCTTTCCCCATTGGAGCGACAGTAATCCTTGCTGCCCACTCATTTTCGCAGAGGATGCATAACTTTCTAAATTCAAAGAGCCTACGTTTTTCTCGATCACTAAATCGCCACTAAACAAACGAACTTTAAGTGAGCCTTGTCCTTCGGTAATCGTTACTTTTCCACCAAAGTTTTCAATTTCCAAAGCTCCAGCATGCTGAAAACTTTGAATTTCACCCTTCTGGAGACTCAACTTGACGTTATCCCCCGTCAGTCGTCCAATAATTCGACCTTTGATCGCCGTCACACTCACACGAGATACGGACTGAAGTTCCGCACGAACCTCATCAAAAACAATCTTCGAACTAACGCTTCCTGTGGGCAGTTCAATGACCACCACCGTATCCTCCGTACTGAGCCCTTCTTCCGGACCCGTCAACTTTAGTACCGAGTTTTGGAGTTCTTGCTGCCACTGGGCTTCCTTGGGCCCCGTCACTTGAATCCGAATCACCGCCCCCTCACTCTTTTGCAGAGTGACTTTGGCCGCCTTGGCGCGAACCTGGAGTTCTTGTACGCCTTGCGAAGGGATTTCCCATTGTGCCCCCCAACTCAATGCTCCAAAAACAAGAACCGTGATCACAAACATGAGTCTTTGCAACATGACCTTCTCCCTTGACAAAACTTTAAAATATCGGTGGACTCCAAACAAATTTACTCCACCCATAAACATCCTTCTATAAGGAGATCATCAATGGAAAACGTTTATATTACAAGTGCTGTTCGCACCCCAATTGGATCTTTTCAAGGCTCACTGAGCAGCCTCAGCGCACCCCAACTTGGAGCTTTAGCAATTAAAGAAGCCGTGATTCGCAGCCAAATTAAACCAGAGGATGTTCACGAATGCATTATGGGTGAAGTCCTCACCGCTGGTGTTGGCCAAGCCCCGGCACGCCAAGCCGCCATATACGCAGGGTTACCGACCTCTGTCGCCTGCATGACCATC
>JBILOD010000197.1:0-7245 GCA_044374645.1 Pseudobdellovibrionaceae bacterium
TCTTCACCAACGTCAATAAAAATCCGTCTAAGTCATTATACTGGATCTCCGAAATTTGATCCATGGCGAGTGGCCCTGTCGATGGTAGTTGAGCTAAGAGTATCAACAAATTTGATTTGGTATCGGACTTTTTATTGATCCAATCTCCTTTGGCCCAAGGCAGGGACGGTAAGTGAGACCACTTTATGGGCCCTACCCACTGTCCGTCGGACGACAATATTTTATAATGATCATCACCAAGCTGTTGGATCAATTTGAGGTTCGGCAGAGAATACTGAACCTCCAAAGTATTTGGCCAGGCCTTTTGAATTTGCAGCATTCTCACCATCGGAAATCCCTGCAACTTCGCTTTGACTTCACGAAGTGAAATTTTCCAAATTGATAGTCCGACATATTTCTGAAGAATCAAATTTATTTGATGGTTGGTTTCAGCCCATGCCAGGCGATCCGTCTCGTTTAAGTCCACTTTGATTTCAACGGTGTTGATGTGAAAAATAGATTTATCTTTAATCACCACCCACACTGCTGTGGCCAGCAAAAACACAACTAATATTCGCCCGAGGTAGACTTTCATACTTCTAGATTACTGGCTGAGAGACTGCCAAACAATGAAGTTCCGGCCCCTCCATCCAAGAGCTAGACTTTCGCCGACCTATTAACAGCTTTGTAAAAGCTTTAATAGCTCCATGCCAAACTTCCAACCGTCACCCGCTCCTAAGGTGAGAAAGATCTGACCCGATTGGGCAGAAACAACAAGCTCCTTGGCCGCTTCGGAAGAACGCACGAAATGACGACAATGGGGATGCTTGATTTCTTCAACCAGCTTTTGACTGGAGACGCCTGGAATCGGCATTTCCCCTGCCGGATAGATATCAAGAAGCAACAGTTCATCTGCCAAACCAAAACAGTTTACAAAGTCATTCCAACAATGCTGAGTCCTTGAAAATCGATGGGGCTGAAAGAGCACCGTAAGCTTATTTTCCGGATACTTTTCCTTAAACGCCTGCAAGACCGCCCTAACTTCCGTTGGATGATGGCCATAATCATCAAACACTTTTACACCACGCCCTTCCCCCTTGAAGTGAAAGCGACGATCAACTCCAGAAAATTGAGCCAAGCCTCTTGCGCAAGTATCAAAATCAAAACCCGCCACCATTCCCGCTAAAATCGCAGCCGTACCATTAAGCGCATTGTGGATTCCTGGAATGCCGAGGGTGAATTCACCGAGCCGCAATCCATGCTTGTAAAGTTCATAACGCCCTTTTTCACCACGGATAACGACGTCATTCTCTGGCCGAAAACCATACAACAAAATTCGTTTAGGAAATTGTTGAAAGGTCTCGCGGATGGAGGGATCATCACCGCAAGCAATCAGCTCACCGTAAAAAGGAATTTTGAGCGAGAAATCAAAAAATGCTTTTTCGAGATTTTCGAACGTTTTGTAATAATCCAAATGGTCTGCATCGATATTTGTGATTATGGCAATTTCAGGAGCTAACTTGGCAAAACTTCCGTCACTTTCGTCTGCCTCAGCGACCAGCCACTCTCCCTGTCCCAGTAGAGCTGTGGACTGGATTCTTTCAAAGCGTCCACCAACAACAATCGTCGGACTTGCTTGAGCCTCCAAAAAAATCGAGGCCACCATGCTCGTGGTCGTTGTTTTACCATGCGTTCCTGCTACAGCAATACCCCTCTTAAAACGCATGATTTCAGCCAAAGCCTCTGCGCGCGGAATCAAGGGAATCAAGCGAGCACGAGCTGCTGCAATCTCTGGATTCTGAAAGTTGATCGCACTGGAATAAACAACAACTTCCGCATCGCCAATATTCTCCGCACTATGTCCCCTAAAAATAGGGATTCCTAACCCTTTGAGTCTTTCCGTGTTGGCATTCTCAGCCAAATCACTACCAGTCACCTGAGCACCCATATTTTTTAAGAGCTCTGCCAGACCACACATCCCTATGCCGCCAATACCAACAAAATGAAAACGACTCGTTTTTAATCTCATGACAATGATTACTTTCCTAACAAATGATCATTAATAATCTTAGCAATAGCTTCTGCCGCCTGCGGCTTATACATTGATTTGGCATTTTTTGCCATTTGAGAAAGTTGTTCAGGATTTTTTTGAAGATTCAACATTATCTCGTTCAATTTTGAAGCCGTTAACTCCCTTTGTTCTAACAAAATTGCCGCCTTTTTTTCGGTCATAACCATTGCATTCTTGCGCTGATGGTCATCGGCTGCCGTAGGCAGAGGTACTAGGATAGCTGGTTTTCCGACTGCAGAAAGCTCTGCGATTGTGCTCGCTCCTGCTCGACATATCACCACATCTGCCCAAGCGTAATACTTTTCCATTTCAAACAGATACTCAAAAGCTTTCACCTCAAAGACGGACTTATCATAACTTTCTTTAATGCGCTTAAAATCCGAGACCCCAGTTTGGTGGATGAGTTTGGCACCATGAAGCCACTGATCCTCATTCAGAATGGACTTTTCGAGAGCCTCGTTGATCGCTCTTGCGCCCTGACTTCCACCAAAACTAAGCACATGAAACTCAGAGTCCTTCTCCCGATTGACCACTGACTCAAGTTCGCGTCGAACAGGCAGACCGACTAAATGAATTTGGGACGAAGCAAAGTAGACCTTCGCCTCTTCAAACATCACGAAAGCGCGATCAACAAAACGCGACAACCAACGATTCGTTAAACCAGGATGAGCATTGGGCTCCCAAATCGAAGAAGGAATCCTTAAAATTGTCGCCGCTAAAACCAAGGGACCAGAGGCATAGCCCCCCACACCAAGAACACCCACAGGCTTTAAACGCCAAAGCAAAAGGAATGCTTGTAAAAATCCCCAAACGACTTTAGTAAGCCCGGCGATTTTACCAAGAATGGACCCTTTGTAATTGAGCTTACCGGCCGCCAAAAGATGAAGCTGGAACCCCTCACGCGGAACAATTTTGGTTTCGAGTCCTAATTGAGACCCAACAAACTCAATTTCCAGATCTGGATTCATAGACTCAAGGGCACGGGCGATTGCTACGCCAGGATAAATGTGTCCGCCGGTTCCTCCACCTGCAATAATGAATTTTTTCGCCATTGATTACCTCGACTGCCAAGTAGAAAATGGGGTTAAACAAAAAGTAAAACCTTGTTTGGGTTCTGGGCGAACCCCGGTTCAGAGGGAAGCTCTCAATTCAGATCAACTAAGTCAATCCAGTTCAATGGGTCGATTGACGGTTTATATTCAGTATCCAGCCAAACGCAAGGCAATAACAAATGAGGCTGCTCCCGCCATAGCTTAAAAAAGGCAGTGTTAGCCCCTTCGTTGGTAACATCCCCAATACAACTGCCATATTAAAAAGACTATTGAGGCCAAACAGAAACGCCAGGCCCAGTACCATAAGTCTACTGCGAACCTCTGCGACCTGTAATCCGATTTGAAGGGTTCTCAAAAACACAAATCCATAAATCAGAAACACAATCGAGACACCGAGAAATCCGGCCTCCTCGGCAAAAACCGCCAGGGTGAAGTCCGTGTGTGCCTCTGGCAAAAAAAACAACTTACCCTGACCAGCACCAATTCCTTGGCCCCAAAAACCTCCATTGCGCACACTCAGAAGACTTTGAATCAGCTGAAAGCCCGAGTTGGCCGGATCGGCCCAGGGATTTAAAAATGCCACTACGCGCGCCAAGCGATAGGGATAACGAATAATGAGAACAGAGAAGAGTGGAATCAAGATACCCGCCATCCATGCAAAGTACTTCCATGAGAAACCGACGACAAATAAAAGCAGCAAAATCACAAAAATAATCAGTGCGAAAGTTCCAAAATCCGGCTGCAATAGTAAAATCGGCAAGGGCGCCAACCACAACATCCAAGCGGGAGGACGTTTAGTCCAGTGGTCCACTTCATCCCAATGACTATAGAGAAACCCAAATAACCAAGGCACCAGAATTTTAAGCAATTCGCTGGGCTCAAATCGGGTTACCCCCAGATTGAGCCAGCGATGGGCACCACCAACCTTAACACCAAGCCCGGGAATGAAAGTTCCCAGCAATCCCAAAATGGCGACACCCCAGAGTCCTAAAAAGACTGTCTCCCAGTATCGCCATGGAGAAAATGCGGCAATGCCAAGAACCAATAGACCGATTGTGACTGCAATGCTTTGCTTAATCAGAAAATGCAAACCATTCTGATAGATCTCAGTGGCAAAAATGTAGCTCGAGGAATAGACTTGCACGGTACCAAGTCCCAGGAGCGCCCCGAGGGCCAACAATAGGGCCCGATCAAAGCCTTTGGACAATTTTATTCTCCTTGTTTACCAGCGGCAGGAGCTGCCGGCTTCACAGCCGGTGACTCGACCTCACTAGCGACACCTTCTGAATTACAGCAATACAAAACGCCAGGGTTTTCGCTAATACGCTTATACCCGGAAATTGAAAAAGGTTTGCTCACATTACACTTTTTAGCCATTCGAAGGTTCAGTTCGATATCAACGTCTTTAAAATCAGATTCACTCACAAAGTCGCAATAAACACCACGAGACTGGGCGACTTTCTCCCGCTCGTCCCGACGAGCCTTTTGGGCCGTTGAACAGCCTACCACAGCCATAACCAAAAGCATTCCCAAAGCCATCAAATTTTTCATAAATTGTCTCTCTCCTAAATTAGATTTGTTTTAGACTGAATTCGTCTTTTATTCTAAAAATCCGATTTATCCGAAGCAAAACAAAAATGCCCCCAGCGAAAGGTCTCTAGCTTTCCTAGTCCTTTGTCGCAATCTTGCAATAGGACCATCGTCCTGATTGATAAATAACTGTTAAATTTTGGGTAAAACATACCCACAAAACAAGCAGAGAAATTGAGGAACCAAGCAATGCAAGATTTCGAGACCGAACTGAAGATCAGCTTTCTTGAGGAAGCTGAGCAGCTATTGAGTGAAGTGGAAAAGTGCTACCTAGATTTGGAGTCGAACCCAAATAACGCCACCATCTTGGATCAAATTTTTAGAGTGGCCCATAATCTCAAAGGAAGTTCCAAGGCCGTAGGCTTCAATGAAGTGGGTCAATTCGCCCACCAATTTGAAAATCTACTTTTGAAACTAAAGGTGGGCGAAATTGAAATCACTCCCCCCATTTTAAGCCTTTTGCTGGGATCGAATGATCACCTTAGCCAAATGATTCAACAACTCAAGATTTCTCTCGATGCTACCTTTGATAGCTCAGACCTGATCCTGCAAATCGAATCTGCACTTCGAGGAGAGCTTTCTGATACCACTATCGAAACGGTTCCGAATGCCAACGACTTTCCACCTGAAGAGCCCCCACAAGAAGTTCCATTCTCTGCACACGAAGTAGAGGCAGAGTTAGCAACCTTAGAAACAAACCACGAACATAACAACAATCCGGAGTTTCAAGAGCCCACAACGAAGCCTCTGACCCTTGTCACAGAAGAGCATCATGCGCAGGAGCCTCGCCGACCAGTGCCTCCTCCTCCCAACTCAAACAACACCAAGCAGTCAAACACCCATCAAGGCGCTGGAGATGAATCCATTCGCGTCAGCTTAGCCCGATTAGAAAAGCTCCTCAATTACGTTGGTGAAATGGTGATTCTCCAAACCGTTCTTACAGAACAATCCCAATCCTCTGGAGATTTTCTTCGCAAGACCATTCACCAACTCGGCAAAGTCACAAAAGAGGTGCAAGACATTTCCATGAGCCTTAGGATGGTCCCATTGAAATCGACCTTTCAGAAAATGCAAAGAATCGTTCGCGATACATCGATGGAACTGAACAAAAAAGTGACCCTCAATCTTCAAGGTGAAGAAACTGAACTTGATAAAACTATTCTAGAACGAGTGAATGACCCACTCGTTCACCTGATACGAAATGCCTGCGACCACGGGATCGAGTCTACAGAGCTCCGTCGTGAGAGAAATAAAGCTGAGCAGGGCACCATCAGACTATCGGCCTTTCATCAAAACGGCAAATTAGTCATTGAAGTTGCCGATGATGGGGGTGGAATCAATCCAGAGGTTCTGCGCAAAAAAGCTCTTGAAAAACGGATCATCGGTCCCAATGCTCATATCTCCGACCAAGAGGCCATTAACCTTATCTTTCATCCGGGTTTTTCTACAAAAGCCGTAGTTACAGATGTCTCCGGTCGAGGTGTTGGCATGGACGTTGTAAAGCACAATATCGAATCACTCCAGGGAGATGTGCTTGTCGAAACCCAACTCCATAAAGGAACTACTTTCAAGATTATTTTACCTCTCACTCTTGCCATTATCGATGCAATGGTCGTGAAGGTCTCCGACTCTCGTTATGTGATTCCGCTATCGCACGTGCATGAATCGGTCAAACTTGATCCTCAAGATATCAAACACACCACAGGACTAGGGGAAATCTTGCTTCTCAGGGGAGAAACCATTCCACTCTTTCGATTGAATCAATTGGTCGGCAGGAAGCCACAAGCTGCCAGCGACACTCCAATGATTGCACTAGTGATACACGGTACATCTGAACATTTTGCGGTCCTGGTCGATGATATTATTGGCCAATATCAGGTTGTGATAAAACAACTCGGAAATGAACTCCAAAACATTAAAGGCTTCACTGGCTCCTCGATTCTCGGAGATGGGAAGCCCGCTTTAATTCTGGAACTGACAGACTTAGTGGCGCGAGTCAAAAGGCAAAGTAGCCACAATCATAGGGGGATTGCAGCATGATACTCGAACGTTACCTCTGTTTTAACTTAGGCACTGAAGAATTTGGAATACCTCTCCTCTCGGTGAAAGAAGTCCTCGCCGTGCCCGATGTTACACCGATACCTTTTGCCCCTAGCCATTTCATTGGGATTATAAACCTCCGAGGTCAAGTGATATCCTTGGTCGACCTCCGTTCTAAATTCGCTATTAAACCGAGTGTCACCAATGAAACATCCGTGATCATCTGCGACCTCGAGAACACTTCCATTGGCATTGTGGTTGACTCCATTAACAGTGTTATCAGTCCTACCCAAGAAGACCTCAGCCCAAAGCCAAAAATCCAAGGAAATGCCTCTGCTGACTACATTACTTTTGTTTATCGCAAAGAAGGTCGCATGGTTTTATTTTTAGACGTCACGAAAACCTTTAACTTGGCTGAAAAAACTCACCTTGCAAAAGGTAGCAACCATGGAAAGGCCGCCTAAAATGTCAAGTAGCGCTGCAAGAATATTTTCCAATGAAGCCCTTGATGAG